>NZ_JBSGXB010000077.1:0-26605 GCF_053609185.1 Streptomyces sp. NPDC054956
GTCGGGGGGGGGGGGCGCGGGGGTGGCTTTGGGATTGTCTTTGGGATCGGGCCCGGCGTTATCAGAAAGACACGCCCTGAGCCGCAACGCCCCACCGCACGACCCGTCGCCCGCGAGGGAATTCCGAGAAAGCAGCCGCCCGTGCGCGTCCTCCTGCTCTACGCCAACCCCCACCAGGTCCTGCCGGTCGGCCCGTACGGACTGGAGATCCTGCGGGCCGCGGTCACCGAAAGCGGACTGCCGGTCGAGGTGTCCGTGTGCAACCCGTTCCTCGAATCGCTGGACCACACCGGCCTGTTGACCGAGGTGCTCGACCGGACCCGGCCCGACCTCGTCGCACTGTCGATCCGCAACATCGACAACGCCGTGGTCGCCTGCGACACGGAGCCCGGCGCGGACGGGCGGTGGATCGACGTGGTGGACTACCTGGAGCCCATCGCCGAACTGACCGCGACGCTGCGCGCCTGGGACCCCGGACTGCCGGTGGTGGCGGGCGGCGCCGCGTTCACCTCCTGCCCGGTGGAGGTGATGGACCGGCTCGGACTGGACTTCGGCCTCGCCGGCCCCGGTGAGGCCGCGTTCACCACCCTGCTGGCGCGCGTGGTCGCCGACGGCGGCGCACGGGGCGTGCGGCGGGTGGTCGCCGAGACCCTGTCCACGCTCCCCGGCGGTCTGGTGCGCACCGCCGGCGGAGCCCTGGGGCCCGGCCTGCGGACGCGGCCCGACGTGGTGTCCCGGCCCACCACCGCGCTGCCGCGGATCGCACCGGAGTACGTACTGTTCGCGAAGGCCCGGGGCATCCCCACCGCGTTGCGCAGCCACGCGGGCTGCCCGCTGCGCTGCTCGTACTGCGTCGATCCGCTGAACGTCGGCAGGGTGGACGCGCGCGCCGCCCACGCCGTCGCCGCCGAGGCGGAACACCACGTCGAGCGGTACGGGCTGACCCATTTCCACCTGGCCGCCCCCGAGGTCAACCTCCCCTACGAAGGGGCGCTGATCGAGGTGTGCGAGGCACTGGCCGCAAGCCGTCACGGCGAAGCGATCAGCTGGCACGGGTACTTCAACGTCAAGCCGTTCTCCGAGCGGCTGATGGACGCCTTGATCCGGTCCCGCTGCGTGCGTCCGAGCTTCTCGGTGGACGCCTTCGACGACCGGATGCTGCGCGGGCACCACAAGAACTACCGGATGTCCGACGTCGAGGACACCTTCGGTCTGCTGCTGCGGCGCCGGCCGGAGTGGATGGACGTTCAGATCGGGGTGCTGTTCGGCCAGCCGGGCGAGACGGCCGCCACCCTGGAGAACGCGATCCGCCACATCCGCCGACTGGCCGACCGGGGCGTGTCGGTGGGCTACTCCTGCGGGCTGCGGGTCTACCCGCACACCCCGCTGGCCCGTACCCCCCTCGACCCCCGGCACCTGTACCGGGCGGACGGGCCTCTCTCCCCCGACGGTTCCGCCGGCCCCCGCACCGTCTCCGCGGCCGACCTGCTGACACCGCTGGTGTACTGCGAGCCGATGCCGCCCCGGGAGCTGGCGGCCCACCTCGCCGAGCGGCTGTCCGACTGTCCCGGAGTGACGTTCATCGACGAGGGGCCGGTGAAGGAGGCCCGGCAGCCGGACTGGCTGCGCCCCCTCAACGTGGCCACCGTGCACCTCGCGCACGGGCGTTCGCAGGCGGCGGCCGAGATGCTGCGGCTGGTGCTGGGTTCGGGAGACGCGCGGGCTGCGGACATGACGCGGCGACTGCTCCAGGAGGCGGCCGCACGGCCACCCGTCCCGGTGGGCACCGGGAGCCTCCAGCCCGCCGTCGCCTGACCTGGCCTGCCCCGCCTTCGCACTCCGCCCCTCCCCCGCCGTACGCCTTCCCCGTCCACGGAGGACACCCATGGAACTGACCTGGAGCACGGATGACTTCGCCGTCTTCGACGACTTCCTCGCCCCAGAGGCCGCAGCCGCGCTGTGGGAGCAACTGCGCACCGAGGAGTACCACTTCGTACACGGACGCCGGGACGGGGCGTGGAACAAGGTCTACGGGCTGCTGGACGGCAATCCCCTCAGCGGGCCCGCCACGCTGAACGACCCGGAAGGGCACTTCGCGGGACGCTTCGCCGACCACGCCGCGCACCCGTCCGGCGCGGCCGCCGACGCCGTGGTGAAGCAACTGGCCGAGGAGGCGGCCCGCATCGAGCCGTGGACCGGACGGTTCGGAACGGACTGGCACGCCTTCACCTGTCGCTCCTTCCTCTACCCGCAGGGCTCCGGGCTGGCCTGGCACGACGATTCCGGCGACCGGGCCGCCTCGTTCGTGCTCTACGTGCACCCCGAGTGGCAGGCCTCCTGGGGCGCCGAACTGCTCGTGTCCAGCGGAACACCCGGGGCGCGGTCCGCCGACCAGAACGCCCACCTCACCTCGCGGGTGGGCCACTACGTCGCCCCGCACCCCAACCGGCTGGTCGTCCTGCGGTCGGGCGTACCGCACATGATCAAGAAGGTGGAGCCGCACGCCGGTGACCGGGTCCGGGGCTCCATGGCGGGCTTCTTCCTGCGCCGCCCCGCCGACCGGCCGCAGTGACCGGGGCCGTCCCGCCGACGGCCGCAGTGACCGGGGCCGTCCCGGCACCCGTCCGCCGCCCGGACGGGCCGTCCCGCACCGTGCGGTCGGGCCTCAGGCCCGGTCCTCGCGGGGTTCCGCCGCGGGCGGTTCCTCCCCCGCGCCCCGGGCACGCCGGCCGGCCGCCTCCCGGACGGCGATCACGTCGATGAGGTCGCTGACGGTGCCGAGCGCCTCGGAGGAGAGCCCCACCGCGCGCAGCGCCACACTGCGCACCCCGGCGTCCCGCAGGGCGCCGAGGAGTTCGATCTCCGCGGCGATCTTCGCACCGTGCTCGTCGTCGAAGAAGTAGGCGACCGGGACCTCGAAGTGGTCCGCCAGGGCCTCCAGATGGCGCTTGGTCGGGTTGTTCCGGCGCCCGGTGCGCAGTTGCCACAGGTACGTGGTCGAGAAGGACACCCCCGTGGCCTCCCGGCACGCGGTGGCGACCTCCTCGTTGCTGAACGGCAGGCCGTCGGGCCTGCGGGCGAGCCGGAAGAGTCCGTCGATCTTCCGACTCAGTGACGACGGCGTGGGTTCCGCATCGGCCACCGCCCGCTCCCTTCTACCGCCGCCCTCCAGGGCGCCTACCCGCACAGGCAAATGCAACTCCGTTGATTTTCACTGTAGTTGACACCCCCGGAGTCGGCAGCCATGCTGAAGTGGTAAACGGATGTGAAAACTGTGAAATGGTTGTTCATCTCAGATGAAACGCCTGGCTGTCCCCGTCCGCCTGGGTCCACCTCCCGGAGCCGTACTTGACGATCCCCGCGCCCTCGTCTGTGAAGAACCCCCGCCCGTCCGCCGCACGCCCACCCACCGCGTTCCCCGCGGACATGGTCGGACGGGACGCCGAGATCGCCGCACTGTCCGCGCTGCTGACGGATCCGTCGACGCCCGGAGTGCTGCTGACCGGTGTCCCGGGTGCGGGCAAGACGCGGCTCGCGGCCGAGGCGGCGGCCGCCTACCACGCGTCGACCGGCGCCACCACCGTGCGCGTGGAGACCCTGGCCGAGCCCTCCGCGGACGGTACGGACAGCGTGCTCGACCTGCTCGCCGACCTCACCGCCGGCCGTGACGCGGGAGGGGCCCGGCCGCTCCTGCTCGTCGACGACCTCGACCGCTCGGACCACCACCAGCTGCTGCGGGCCTGCGCGCTCGCGTCCGTGGTGGTCCTCGGCACGGCCCGTCAGCCCCCCGCGGCCCACGGCCTCGTCCCCTTCCCGGTGGACCCGCTGCCCGTGCCGCTCGACTGCTCGGCGCTGGATCTCGACGCACTGGCGCGCGTGCCCTCGGTGCAGGTGTACCTCGCCTGCCTGCGCACCATCAATCCCGCGTTCTCCCTCCAACTGCACAACCAGCAGGTCATCGCCCGGACCTGCGTCGAGGTGGGCGGCAACCCCGGAGCGCTCTGCCGCACCGCGCGGGTCGCCGCGCTGGAGAGCCCCGAGGTGGCGTGGGCCTCGCTCGGCGACCGGACCGTCCCGTACCCCGTCCACATCGAGGACGACGCCCCCTCCGCGGCGCCCGGCGGCGATCCGCACGGCACCCCTCCCCGGGCCTCCGACGGAACGCCGAGCCGACTGCTCGCCCACTGCCAGGTGTTCAGCGGCGGCTTCGGCCCCGAGGCGCTGCGCCACATCGCGGCCGTCGCCCCGGAGGAGTTCTCCTCGGCGCTGGAGACCCTGCTGCGCGGCCATCTGCTCACCGCCTCCACCCTGCCCTCCGGCCGCCTGGACGGCACGGCCCGGTTCCGGCTGCGGCTGCCTCCGGACGGAGCCGCGCTCCGGCTCCCGCCGGCCGAGGACTCCGCGGCCCGCCTGGCGCACGCCCGCTACTACGCGGCCCTGGCCCGCGCCGCCTCCGACCGGATCGTCTCGGGGCACCAGCGCTCGGGCCTGATCGCCTTCTGGAGCGAGGAACGCAACCTCCGTACGGCACTGGAGACACTGCTCCGCCACGGGCGGACCGGCGAGGCGCTCGACCTCGTCGACGGCATCCGCGTCCACTGGCGGGCAACGGGCGGCTGGAGCACCTGGGCCGAAGGGCGCCCCGGCCCCGACTCCTCGTGGACCGCGACCGGCCACCGCGACCGGATCCGCGTCGACCTGCTGCTCGGCGAGGCGGGCATCCTGGCGGGCCAGCCCGAGGCCGCCACGGACCTGCTGGACCGGATCACGGCGGATGCCGCCCGAGCCGTGGGGCTGTCCGCGCGGGTGACGCGACTGCGGGCCCTGTGCGTCCTGGCCACCGACCCCCACCGCGGCGCCTCCTTACTCTACGAGGCCGCCGAACGACACCGGTCCGACGGCGACCGCCACGAAGCCCGCTACGTGTCGCTGGAGGCGGCGCTCGCGGGATTCCGTCTCGGCGACACGGAGGCTGCCGGGGCCACCGCACTGGAGGTGCTGGCCGCGGCCCAGCAGGGCCGCGACACGCTCGCCGCCGGTGCCGCCCTGCTCCACCTGGCCGTCTTCGCGGCCGCGGAGGGACGTGCGCAGGCCACGGCGCACTACTGCGAGCGTGCCCTGTCGGCCCTGCGCGTCCTGGGGCCGCCGGCCGTCCTGGGCGCCATCGCCACCACGCTGGGCAGTCCCGCCCTGCCCGACGTCGTCGAACGCGCCGTCGGCACCGCCCGCGGCCTGGGCGCCTTCCACACCTGGCGCGGCGCGTTCCCGGAGGAGGCGGGCACCCCCGACTTCGCCATGGCCCGGCTGGAGGAGCCGGTGCGGGAGCTGCTGGGCGAGGCCGCCTTCTCCCGCGCCCTGGTCGAGGGCTCCCAGACGTCGCTCCCGGACCTGCTGGCCTCCCTCGTCCCCGCCCCCGCCCCTCCCGCCGCCACGCCCGCGGGTCACTTACCCCCGGACACCCGAACCCGCATCGATCCGCTGACGCCTCGCCAGACCGAGGTCTCGCGCCTGGTGGCGGCCGGTCTGAGCAACCGGCAGATCGCCCACCGGCTGGCGATCTCGGAGTGGACGGTGGTCAACCACATCCGGGACACGATGAAGAAGCTGGGCTGTTCCTCCCGGGTGGAGATAGCGAGCTGGATGCACCACTCCGGCCTGCGCCCGTCACCGCAACCGCCCCTGTTCCTCCGTACGGCCTTTCCGCCGTCCGCCACGGCCCTGTCCGGACCGACGCTCATCCCGTCCTAGGACGGGCGGCCCACCCGGTGGCGCATGTGCTCCACCAGCCCGGCCATGGTGAACGCCTCGGCCACCTGGGCCAGCCACGCCGCCTCCTCCTCGATCGAACAGCCGACCGGGTACACGAGCGCGACGTCCTGGTCCCCGGCGGCGCCGGGGCCGGTCCTGGCGGACTCCAGTGCGGCGGCGATGACCGCGGCCTCGGCCAGCGCCGCGCGGCCCGACGGCGGTACGGGGAACCGGGCCAGCGCGGCGTCCGACAGGGCGCGGGCGTCGGGGGGAACGAAGGAACGGAGTTCCAGGTAGCCGTCCCGGATTTCGATCACCCTGCGATAGAGCGCGAACTCGGCCCGGTGCAGGGAGAACAGACGCACCGACGGCCAACCCAGGTCCAGTGCCGTGCCGGGGGCGACGGCCCGCAGGGCCGACCACAGCGGCTCCAGGGCACGGTAGGTCCGGTAGGCCCGTAGCCACCGCCCGACCGCGGTGGTTACGGGGACCCAGCCCCCGGCGGTGCCGCCCAGGACGCCCAGCACCAGACAGCACAGACCGAGCATCCGGCCCACCGGGTCCAGTCCGACACCCTGCCGGTTGTCCACGGCCATGGTGACGATCGACGACACGCCCCACAGGGCCCAGACGAGGCCCACCGTGACGCTCGCCGTGATCAGCCGCAGGCCCGTGCGCAGCGCGCCCGGACCCAGCCCCCGGGCGAACCAGTGCACCGGGACCAGGAACACGGCCAAACACCACAGGCTGTAGCCGGTGAAGACCGCATCACTGGAGGCGAGGAGCACCGCTCCGGTCCCCTCCACGAGAAGCGAGCCCTGCCGGGTGCGTACGCCGGAGGAGAGGAACAGCACCGCGCACAGCACGAGGGCCGGGACGGTGACGCCGATGTGCAGCCGTCCGGCCGGCAGCCGGGGCCGGGGCAGGCCGATCTCGATGACGGTCAGCGGGAGGAAGGCGAGGGCGGCCATCTCCATCTCGCGGCCCAGGAGGTGGGTCAGCTGCGGGAGCCACGGCGACAGCCGCTCCAGACACGTGGTCGGGGCCGCCAGCAGGGCCATCGCCGCGGCCATGCAGAATCCGAACCGGCACAGATGGCGCACCGCGAAGGGCGAGTCGCTTCCGTCGCGCAGCAGACGCAGTTCGTAGCAGCCCAGCCAGAGCGCGGCGACGGCCGGGAGGTACGCGAGCAGGTCAGACACGCGGCCGCTCGGGGCGGCGGGAGGGGACCCCGACGAGGGTTCCGGCCCGTCCGTGGTCCCCTCCCGGCCCGGGGCCTTCCCTCAGCACGCGGTGCAGGATGAGGGAGGCGAGCAGTTCCGCCTCCTGCTCGGCGGGCTCGGCGTACACGGTGCGGCCCAGGACCCGGCGCACCAGGTCCGGGGAGAGCCCGGGCAGCAGCGCGCGTACGCCCGGGGTCTCGGGGGTGGGCAACCGGTCGTGCCCGCAGAGCAGATGGGCCGCCTCGTGCACGAGGATGTGCTGCCGGTGCAGTGCGCTGGCCCCCGGGGTGCACAGGATGTAGTCGGCGTGGTCGGTCGTCATCAGCAGACCGCACGGGATCGCCGCGTCCACCGCGACCGACAGGACCTCGATCGGGCGGCCGCGGCGTTCGGCCAGGAGGGCCAGGAAGGTCTCGGCGTCGAAGGGGTCCGGGAGTTCGAGCTCCTCGGAAAGGGCGCGAACCTTCCGCCACAGGCGCCTGTGCGACCGAGCGGTGAGCATCGGGGCCCCCTCCCACCGGAACGTCGCGACCGCTCCGCATCTGCTGTCGTCGAGCGACCTGACACCCCCCTGAGCGGCACAGACATCCGCTCCGGAGGGTCAGTTCGACGATCAAAGCACGCTCCGCACCGCAAGGGGAAGAGGGCCGCCGCACCCCCGGGCACGGACCGCGGTGCGCCCGTTCCGGCAAGCACGGCGGTGCGGTCATGGCCGGAACCCTCCCCCGTGGACACGGGGACGACGAAGCCGTGCCCGGAGCCGGTCGACGTGCTGCGGCCGGCTGGTCGTCAGGGCCGTCAGTTCCGTGAGGTGATTCCCAAGGACCGGATGAGCTGCGCGAGTTCTTCGCGGAAGAGCTTGTCCGGGCTGAGGGTCTGACTCCGCAGATGGCCGTAGATCTCCAGTGACACCAGGCCGTGCAGGTGGCTCCAGATGCGCAGGGCAAGGGCCACGCCGGCCGGGGGCAGGTCCGGGAAGGCCGGGCGGACTTTGTCCAGCAGACCGGGGTCGAAGTCGGACCACTCGAAGTCACTGTCGGAGTAGTGGAGTTCGGCGTGCGGCCAAGCCGCAGCGGCGAGTGCGGCGATGCCGGTGCAGACACGGTGGGCGGCTTCGGGCGCGGCGCCGCCCTCGGGGGGCAGGTAGCCGGGGACGGGGTCGCCGTAGACGAGGCGGAAACCCTCGGGGTTGGCCAGCGCCCAGTTCCTGAAGGCGCGGGCCCATGCGCGGATCCGGTCGGCGGGGTCCTGGGCAGGGGCGGCGTCCCATGCGGCGTCCACGGTGTCGGCCAGTGAGGTGTAGACGTTGCCGATCAGGGTGGTGACCAGGTCGTCGCGCGTGGCGAAGTAGCCGTAGATGGCATTGGCCGTCATGCCCATCTCGCGCGCGATGGCCCGCAGCGTGATCGCGTCCGGGCCCCCTGAGGCCATCAGCCCCAGTGCGACCTTCTTGATCTCGGCGGTCGTCTCGGCCCTCAGCCGCTCACGGCGCCCCTTGGTGTCTCCCGCGGTTCCCATGGCCGCCCACTCTACAGCGTCACAATATTGAGCCCCATATCTAAACTTCACGCCGTATAGTTTCTGCATGCCGTGAAGATCGGTGCGGCACACGTGACTACTCAGGGAGAGCCATGCACATCGGAGTCATCGGAGCCACGGGCGGCATCGGCAGTCGCGTCGTCACCGAAGCCCTCGAGCGGGGACACCACGTCACGGCATTCAGCCGCGATGCCGCGCGGATCGACGAGAAGCGGGAGAACGTCACCTGGAGGAGCGTCGACGTCCTCGACGCCGACGCCATCGCCGACGCCCTTCCCGGCCTCGACGTACTGATCAGCGGATTCCAGCCCGGCAACGCCGCCAGGGACATCACCGACACCGTGGCCCGCTCGATCGCCGACCCCACCGTGTACGCCACGGCCGCGCGGGCACTCCTGAAGGCGCTGGAAAGCCGTCCGAGGATCCGGCTCATCGTCATCGGCGGCGCCGGAAGCCTGGAGATCGCGCCCGGAGTCGTGCGGGCCGACTCCGACGCACTCCTCCACGAGACCCTCGACGCGATCGGCCTGCCCAGGGAGTACGCCGCGGCGGTGCGCGGCCACCGCGACGCCCTGAACGTCCTGCGCACCTCCAACCGGCTGTGGACCTACTTCAGTCCCGCCGAGGACATCGCACCCGGCGAACGTACGGGCCGCTTCCGGATCGGCGGCGACCAGCCGGTCCTCGACGCGGACGGGCGCAGCCGCATCTCCATGGAGGACGCCGCCGTCGCCCTCGTCGACGAGGCGGAGCTGCCGCGCTTCGTCCAACGCCGTTTCACCATCGGCTACTGAACGTACCTACTGCACCCCGGCCTTCGGCCGGTAGGTGCACACGTGCACTCCGGTGCCGCTGACGACCGTGGAGACCAGTTCGAACGTGCGGAGGTGACCGTCGGCCGGGTAGATCGTCTTACCGCCGCCGACGAGCACCGGCAGGATCATGAGCCGGAGCTCGTCGACCAGCCCCTCGGCCAGCAGGGTCCGGGTGAGGGACGCACTGCCCATGACCACCAGGTCGCCACCTTCGGTCTCGCGCAGCTTCTTGATCTGGTCCAGCGCCTGGTCGCCGGGGATCCGCGTGGTGTTGTTCCACGTCAGCTCGTCCTCGCCGAGGGTGCTGGACACGACGTACTTGGTGACGCTGTTCATGTGGTCGGCGAACGGGTCGCCGGCCCGGTCCGGCCACGCCGCGGCCATGGTCTGCCAGGTGCGACGCCCGAACAGCAGGGCCTCGGTGCCGGCCTGCCACTCGGCCAGCGCGCCGCCCATCACCTCCGGGTCGAAGAACGGGTGGGTCCAGCCACCGTGGGCGAAACCGCCGTCGGTGTCCTCGTCCGGGTGCCCCGGGGCCTGAACGACGCCGTCCAAGCTGATGAATTCACCAATCGCAATACGCATGCGGATGTCTCGCTTCCTGATCCATTGGGTTCAGACGGGATGGACCGCGGCGGTGACGGCAGCCCGGCGGCTCGCGTCGGACCCCTACCGCTGGAATCCCTGTCGTTCGCGACAGAAGAGAAACTATGTTGCGTTCAGCGGTTCAGCAACCGGTGGACTGCTTGAACCTCGCATCAATGCAGGTCACTTGAGGGGTATCGTTGCAATGTGGTTGCGGATAAATGCAACGAGCCCGAGGTCATTGCAATCTTCTGCAAGTGAACGCTCAGCAGTCGCGGCCTTCACCCGATCCGGTCTGCGTGAGTGCCGGTACGACCAGGTTCTGTCCGGCGGATCCTGACACGTCACGCCGCAGTACGGTGGGGCGGTGCTACTCCCCACCGTCCCGCGCACCCGCCTGCGTTCCGCCGATCAGCCGGCCATCGACACGCCATTCGGCCCGCTGACCTTCATCACGACCATCGGGAACACCGGTCTTTCGCTGCGGCCCGATGAGCTGTTCCATCTGCCGGGCGACCGTACGCTCGCCCGCTGGGTGACCCCCGGGGCCCGCGTCGAGCTGCTGCTGACCCCGTACGATCCCGAGCTCGACCCTGAGAACTGGGGGCCGCTGACCGACTGCCGCGCGGCGGTCTGGAGGATCGACGCGCTTGCGCCGCTCGGGCGGGTGCAGTTCTCTGCTGGGCTGCCGGTGCGGCTTCCGGAGGGTGCCGACGGAGGGTACGACGGGGGGCAGGGACTGGCTGCGGTCACGGTGGAGGACGAGACGACCCGGCTCACCGTCGGGGGTAACGACGAGGAGGCGATCTGCTGGGCGGCCGACGCGGGCGAGGTGCCCCGGCGGTGGGCGGCGCTGATCGACGAGGTGCATGATCATTCGTTCAGTACGTGGGGCGTTGACTACGGCCACTTCCACGGCATGTCCTGGACGTTGCCCCCGCTGGAGGCCGGCGACCACTGTGAACTCCCCGTGGTGGCGGCCTGGGCCCCGGCCGCCGACGAGAGTACGAACACCTGGTACGCCGTCATGCCATCGCCAACCTCGCTGCTGAGTCAGATCACTGCCGAGCTGGCGCAGCGGTCCGACGGTCCGGACGCGGGCTGATCACGGCCTGAGCCAGAGGCGTATCGATGCGAGCAAGGTGGATCTTGGAGGTCGGACCGCCACGGGACCGGCCGAGCCCCTCGTCGGGTCGGTGCTGCCGTGGCGTCGATCTCCGCTTCGGGAACCGGGGTGTTCTGCGCGGTGCACCGGCAGCGTGCTGGTGGGCCCGGCACGAGGTGAGCAGGCGGCAGGCGATCGACCCCGCCCATGTGGCCTCAGCCACACGAACGGGGTCGACGTCGCCTGCGCAGGCTCAGGCTCAGGCTCAGGCGAACAGCTCGGCGAGCAGCTCGGGGCCGATGGCGATGGGAGCGGGGCGGTAGGCGGGAGGCTGGGTGCCCAGCAGCTCGCGGACCAGGAAGTCCCAGCAGCGTGTACGGACATAGGCCAGGTGGTCGATGAACGTGTGCTCGGCACCGGGCACGATGAGCAGCTCGAAGTCCTTGCCGGCGGCGATGAGGCGGTCGGCCAGGCGCAGCGTGTGGTCCGGGTGGACCTGGTCGTCCATGTCGCCGTGGATCAGGAGCAGCTTGCCCGCCAGGCGGTCGGCGAGGTCGATGCTGGAAGTGCGGGCCCAGGCCTCGGGGTTGTCCGCGCCGTCGTAGGTCTCCACGAAGCCGGCGTTGAAGTGGCGGGCGTCGTGCGAGCCGGAGAGCGCGGCCCCGACCTTGTACGTCTCGGGGAAGTCCAGCATCGCGCGGGCCGCGGCGAAGCCGCCTCCCGAGTGCCCGAACACGCCCGCCCGGTCCAGGTCCATCCACGGGCGGGTCTCGGCCAGTTGGCGCAGGGCCGCGACGTGGTCGGCCATGTTGCCCGCGTCGGCCAGGTGGCCGTACGAGGCGTCGTGGAAGGCCTTGCTGCGGCCCGGGGTGCCGCGTCCGTCCAGCGCCACCACTACGAAGCCCAGCGCCGCGAGGGGTTCGGCGTCGAGGCCCAGCCCACCGGGGTCGAAGGACGGGGAGACCCGGTTGAGCTGCGGGCCGGGGTAGACGTTGTCGACCACCGGGTAGGAGCGGGCGGGGTCGAACTCCCGCGGCCTGTACAGCACTCCGTAGATGTCCGTCACCCCGTCGGCCGCCTTGACGCGGAACCGCTCCGGCGCCGTCCAGCCGATGGCGGTGAGCTTGCTCGTGTCGGCGCGCTCCAGCTCGACCAGCACCCGGCCGGTCCAGTCACGGACCGTCGTCACCGGCGCGGTGTCGACCGTGGACGCCGAGTCGATGAAGTAGCTGGGGTGGCCCGGGAGGGTGGCGATGTGGTCCTGGTCGTCGTCGGTGACCTTGCCGAAGCCGGAGCCGTCGAGGCCGACCCGGCAGACCGTGCGCCGGTACGGGTCTTCGTCGACCAGCCCGGAGGCGGTGAAGTACACGACCCGCTCGGCTTCGTCGACGCGCAGGATCTGCCGCACCGCCCACTGGCCGGAGGTGACCTGACCGAGCAGCTCGCCGGTGGCGAGGTCGTACCGGTACAGGTGGCCCCAGCCGTCCCGCTGCGAGTACCAGAGGACCTCGTCGGCGAGCACCCGCACGATCGGCGGCTCGTACGCCCACTGGTTGGGTTCGACACGGGTGTCCCCGGTCTCGGTGAGCACGGTGGTGACCTCGCCGGTGGCCGGGTCCAGCCGGTACAGGGTGAGCGTGCGCAGGTCGCGGGGCCGGCCGAGGTAGTAGACCGCCGAGCTGTCCGGCGCCCACCAGGCCCACTTGATCGTGATCGGCGACAGTGTCGGCGTGAGCAGCGGCTCGGCCTGGGCGCGGACCATCGCGCCCTCGGCGACGTCGAGTACGACCAGTTCGGCCAGCGGTACGTGCTCGTCCCCGGGGTAGGCGAACCGCTGGGTGTGCAGCACCGGGGCACCGCCGTCCGCGGGCCTGGCCTCGAGCAGGTGGGTCTCCCGGACCGCGCGCTCGTCGGTGCGGTGCGCCAGTACCTTCGTCGAGTCGGGCGACCAGGCCACCGCGGGCGGCAGGTACGGGAGGCCGATCTTGCGCAGCAGGGTGCTGTTCGCCGTGCTCTCCGGGACGGTGCCGTACTGGTGACTGGGCGCGCCGTCGGTGGTCAGCGCCCACTCGCGCCCGTCGGACAGCGAGCGTGCCCACAGGTCGTGGCCCCGCCGGGACACCGCGAACTTCCCGTCGGGCGAGGGCACGTCGAGGGGGCTGCCCGGCGGCGTGAACTCGGCGCGCTCGCAGACGTAGTCGTCCAGGCGGCAGCGCCACCACTCGCCGAACGCGTCGAACTCGACGGCGTTACCAGCCAGTGCTATCACCGAGGCGGGCAGGGACTCGGGGTCGACCTGCTGCCCGGAGGCGGAAGCGAGCGCGGCGGCGAGCCGGGCGTGGTCGAAGGCGGGCTCACGGGTTCCGGCCGCCGGGTCGACCAGCTCGAAGCGCTTGCCGACACCGTTGCTCACGGCATACCAGAAGCGGGCGCCTCCATCGATCCACTGCGGGCGGACCTTGTCGCCGACCACGAGCTCGCCGGGGCGGGCGGGCCGGCGCAGGAGCTGCTCCGCGGCCTGGTAGTCCTGAGTGGTGCTCATGGTTCTTGTCCTTCTTCGGTGTCGATTGGGGCATGGCGGCGCCACGGTGACGCCGTCACGGCAGGGGCGATGCGGCCCGGGAGGGCTGGAGCGAGGGCGCCGGCCGTTCCGCGAGGGAACTGCGCGGGTCAGAGGCTGCGGGCGGTGATGTCGCCGTAGGAGGTGGTCGCGTGGATGTTCAGGCCGGCGGCGGCACCTTCGGTGTTGTTGAGCGAGTTGTGGATCCGGCCGTAGCCGGTGCCGGCGTCGAGGGTGGCGGAGACACCGCGGGAGGCGCCGACGGAGATCTCGCCGTGCTCGGTACTCAGGGTGACCGTGCCGGTCACGGCCTCCGTGATGCGGATGGCGCCCTTCTGGGTGCTGACCCTGGCCGGGCCGCCCAGACGGCCGACCGAGACGTCGCCGGCCTGGAGGGTGAGGCGGGCGCTCGCGGTCTCGTCGAGCGTGACCGTGCCCTGGGCCGCCTCGAAGGCGACGTCGCCGAGCCGTCCGACGCCCTGGAACTCGGCGGCGGCCGCCTTCGCCTCCACGCGGGAGCCCGCAGGGAGCGCGACGGTCACCTCGACGGAACCGGAGTTGCCGAGGATCTGGTTCTTCGCCTCCGGGGCCGCGATCCGCAGGACGCCGTCGCCGTACTCGACCGTGGTCTCCTTCGCCGCCTGCACGTCGCGGCCCTTCGAGGCGTCCGCGGGCAGGACCTCGACGGTGGTGTCGGCGCCGTCGGAGGCGATGAACCGGATGCGTCCCGCGGGGATGTCGAGGGTGGCGGCGATCGGGGCGGGGGTGTCGAACTTCTGCATTGTTCTTTCCTTCGGGTCGTTGTTTCCGATGAGGGAAAAGCTACGTTGCGTTCAGCACTTCTTCAACATCTTCGCTGCCAGAAATCACCATCTGCGCAGGTGAAAGCCAAGATATCGTTGCAACGGCCTTCCGAGTTAACGCAACAACGGACGCCCGGTCGTTGCAATGAATTGAAGGTGAACGCTCCCGGCCGGAACCGACCCTTCGGCTAACCACGTTCGGGGGCGCCGGCCGGCGGCACCCATTCGGTGAGCCGGACCACGACACCGTTGGGGTCGGTGAGCTGGAACAGCCGCTCACCCCACGGCTCTCGGCGGATCGGGCCGGCGACGGGGGCGCCTTCCGCGCGCAGCCGCTCGTACTCGGCCCCGACATCCGTCACGGTCAGGGTCACGGCGAGATCGGCCAGTCCCTGGCCCCGCCAGGCCTGTGGCGGCAGCTCGAGGTCGCGTTCGTGCAGGGCGACCTCGGCGGAGGTGTCGTCCCGGCGGAGGCAGGCGTACCCCTCGGCCGACTCGACCTCACGAAAGCCCAGATGGGTGGTGAAGAACCGGCTGGAAGCGCCCACGTCCTCCACGGTCAACGACACCTTCGTAGTGACGACGTTCATGCACTGAGCATCCGGCGTGGACAAGTTGATCATCAACGGTCAATCATGCAACGTTGGTTAAGCGAGGGTTAATGAACATGCGGGGGCGTGGGGCGCGTGGAACTGCGCGACATCGAGATCTTCCTGACGCTGTCGGAGGAGCTGCACTTCGGACGGACGGCCGAGCGGCTGCACTTGTCGACGGCGCGGGTCAGTCAGGCCATCAAGAAGCAGGAACGGTCCATCGGGGCGGAGCTCTTCGAGCGGACCAGCCGCCAGGTGCGCCTCACGCCGGTGGGCCGGCAGCTTCGCGACGACCTGCTCCCCGTCTTCCAGGGGCTCAAAGCGAGCGTGGACCGGGCGCGGCTCGCTGCCCAGGGGAAGACGGACATCCTGCGGATCGGCCTGCTGGTGTCCAACACGCACGAACTGCGGCCCTTCTGGGACGCGTTCCGCGCTCTGAATCCGAAGTGGGGGATACGGCTCCGCTACAACGGGTTCATCGACCCCTTCGGGCCGTTGCGCAGGGGCGAGATAGACCTGCTGGTCGCCTGGCTTCCCATCGAGGAACCGGATCTCTCCGTGGGCCCGGTGCTGTTCCAGGAGACCCGGGTCGCGGCGGTGGCGTCCGACCACAGGATCGCAGCCCGGCGGTCAGTGTCAGCGGAGGTGTTCGCCGACCACGGGGTGATCGGCGCCGAGTCGCCCCTGCCCGAATACTGGGACGACGCGTTCATGCCGTTCTACACGCCCAGCGGCCGCAAGATCGAACGAAGCTTCATGGCCACGGACTTGGACCAGTTGTTCGCGATCATCTCCTCGGGCGACGCCATCCATTCCCTGGGTGCCCAGGTCACCCGCTTCCACGTCCGCCCGGACATCACCTATCTCCACCTCCACGACGCCCCGGTGCTGCGCTGGGGCCTGGTCTGGCGTTCGGACAACGACAACCCGATGGTCCGGTCGTTCGTACGCCTCGCACGCGAGCTCGGCACGATGTCGCTCTGACGGGTTCTCCGACCGGCCCCACGCCCCCGGTCCGGTTCGCACGACCCTCCGAGCCCCTCGGGGCGCGGGCCCTCGCCGTCCACGGGATTCTCTACGCCGCCGAACCGCCCGACCAGGCCGTGCCTTTCGGATCATGCCGGTCCCGGGCACCGGGCTGTCAGTGCCCTTTGGCAGCATGAACCCATGAGCAAGGTAGTGAACTACAGCATGGCGAACCGCGGCGCGGTCGTGCGCTTCGTGCCCGCACTGGACCTGACCGCCGACGAATCACGGCGCCTGGACAACATGCGCGTCAGGGCGAAGGCGCGTCAGGACAGCCTCGACCACCAGGACGTGGACTGGGGGCTGTCGGTCCCGGACGCCCTGGAGGAGCTGGTCTCCGGCCGGGCCGATTCCTCGGCCGATTACGCCGGTTGCGCCTACTACGCGGCCCTCCAGATCATCATCGACCACAACGCGAGCGACAGCTCGACCCTGGCGAGCTACCGGAGCCCCGTCACCTACTTCTCCGCCCTGGACGACGCCCTCAGCTCGGCGGGTGTCCCGGCCGACCTGCTGCCCTACCAGTACGTCTTCAGCGGCCCGCCCTCGGAGATCGGGTTCCACATACCCCATCCCCTGGATGGCTCACCGGAGATCGGCTGCTGGCCCCTCGCGAAGGCCGGCCCCGCGGTGGAGGCCTACCGCGCGGTGCTGGACCGCGTCGACGCCGATCTCCGGTACGACCTCGGGGAGCTCATCGAGGCCCTCGACGGCTGGGCCTCGGAGTGGAACAAGGGCGAGGGCGCCTGGTGGTGGGCAGAGGACGGCTCGATCTTCTTCTCGATCACCGGCTGACGGGCGGTGTGCAACCGCGCTCGTCAGGCGTCGGCGAGGAGGGGGTCGTACGGCGTACCCGCGCGGCGGCCGGCCATGAAGGAGAGGAAGTCGCCGACGAAGGCGCTTTTGCCGTAGGCGCCGTCGGCGGTGATGAGGTCGCGGTGGAAGCCGGTACGGAAGAGGGTTCGGTACTCGTTCGCGTCGATGCTCCCGTTGCCGTCCTTGTCGGTGGCGTCGAAGAGGACCTCGGCAACGCGGATGAGCGCGGGTCCGGCGAGGGAGGGGACGGCGGTGGCGTACTCCTCGGCGCTGACGCGGCCGTCGCCGTCCGTGTCGAGAGCGGCCTGGAGCTCGCGCCACCAGGCTGCGAAGGCATCGTAGAGCCGGGTCTCCTCCGGCTCGTCCAGGTCGAGGCGGGTGGAGAGTTCGCGGGCCATGGCGGCGAGGTCGGGCCAGTCGAGGTGGCCGTCGCCCGTCTGGTCCAGCACCCGGCGGAAGAACTCCTCCGCCGCGCGTCGGTTCTCGTCCGTTCCCCTCGGGTGCGCCGGTTCGAAGTCGGCGTCACCGCTGAGTGGCGTGAGGAGGCGGAGCAGGGCCGATGCCCGCTTCATGCGGGCGCGCAGGGCGGTTACGGTGCGGGCGCGGGGGTCGTCGCTGTCGGGCGAGAGCGAGAGGGCTTCGATGATGCTCTCGGCGTTGATCCAGCCCTCGGGCAGGAATCGGGTCAGCCCGGCAGCGAGGTAGGCGCCCTGCATGAGGGTCGCGGCGCCCGGCATCTCGGGCAGGCCGGCCCGGCGCCGGTAGGGCTCGGGGAGCGAGGCGACGGTGATCGCGCCCAGGAGCGGACCGACCACGGCACGGCCGGCCGCCCACAGCGTCGGTGCGCCGTCGAGCAGCGCGGGAGCGGGAAGGTGGTCGAAGAGCCGGTAGAGGATGACGCGGGCCGCCTCGGTGTTCTCCAGCTCGTTCTCGACGACGCGGTCGAAGTACCGCCAGAAGTCGTTCAGTTCCTCGGGGAGTTCCGCGGCGTCGCCGTCGAGCGCCGCGAGGAACGCGCGGTACTCGGCGTACATCCGCTCCATCGTCTCCTGTTCGAGCGGCTGGCCGCTCAGCCGGCACATGGTGACGGCGCTCTCGAAGAGGGTGGCGACCACCCAGGCGCGGGTCGCGCGGTCCATCGCGTCGTAGGCGCGGCCGCGGGAGTCGGATCCGCTCATGCGGGCGTGCAGCCGGTTGAGCCGGGCGGCCTCCCGTTCGCGTTCCGCCGGGTCGGCGGCGAACATGCGCCGCATGCTGAGGAAGGTGTTGCGCAGTCGGCGCCAGGGGTGGGTGACGAAGGTGGAGTTGTCGGCGAGGGCGGCGCCGATCTGCGGGTGGGCTGCCTCCAGGACGGTGGCGCGGATGATGGCTAACGCCCAGCGCGGATCGTCGAAGAAGGCGCCGAACTGCGAATCCGGCCCGAACAGGGGTGCCCCGTCGGCCCTTCCCGTGGTTTCGGTGGTCATGAGGGGTCTCCGTTCGTCCGGGCGGGCACGCCGCCGAAGCGGCGGTCCCGGCCCCGGTAGGTGTGCAGGCAGGCCAGGAAGTCGGGTGCCCGGAAGTCCGGCCACAGCACCTCGGGGAAGACCCACTCGGCGTAGGCGACCTGCCAGAGCATGAAGTTGGAGATGCGCTGCTCACCGGAGGTACGGACGACCAGATCCACATCGGGGGTGTCGGGGAAGGGCAGGTGGTCCGCGAAGAGCCGCTCGGTCACCTCGCCGGCGGGCGTCCCGCTGAGGATCAGCGACCTCGCGGCCTCGACGATGTCCCGGCGCCCCCCGTGGTCGAAGGCGACGGTCAGCGTCATCCCCCGGTTCTCGGCCGTCAGTACCGCCACGTCCTCGAAGTCCTGGGCCAGTGCACGGGGGATCCGCGGGTCGCTGACCCCGAGGAAGCGGCAGCGGATACCCCGCGCGAGCAACAGCGGCGCGTGCTTGCGCACGACCCGCCGCACCAGACGCATCAGGAACTCGACCTCGGTACCGGGGCGGTTCCAGTTCTCGGTGGAGAACGCGTACAGGCTGAGCCACTCCACGCCGGCGGCCCGGGCCGCCTCGATGACGTCGATGACGGCGGCCTCGGCCGCCCGGTGCCCCGCCGTACGGGGAAGCGAACGCCGTTGCGCCCAGCGCCCGTTGCCGTCCATCACGCAGGCCACGTGCCGCGGTCCCGCACGCAACGCCCGCTCCTCCCGCCGCTGCCCACCGGGTCCGCCACTGGACAGTGGCCCGCCCGGCGGATCCTCCGTCACCACACGTGCACGCGGGACTCCGCGGTCCGTCACGCCCGGCCCTGCCCCGTCCGGAGCGGCATGACCAGCCGCACCATGCTCTTTCACGCCCACTCCGCCTCGCCCAAGCCCCACCAGCGCATTGCCTCCCCGGAGTCTGACAGTGCGAAAGGGCCATGATCGGCCGAACGAGTGGCCATCACCTTCGACACATACGTTCGATTCCGTCCAAGGGGTGTCGACGGCCCGAACGGCTGCACGACGATGTCGCCGCTGCCGAGAGGCGGGTGAGTCGCCGTGGTGAGCGGACCGGCGGGAGGGCCACCGATGCGTGACGCGCATCCGCGCTCAAGCGGGCCAGGTGTTCGGCGACGGGCTTTCGGGCCGTTCCGGGTCCTCCGGCGTGGAAGGCTTCTCCTTTCCCCTCGCCGATGCAGGCAGGGGAAGGGAGAACCAGACGGCCTTTCCCTCGGCTGTGGGCAGGGTGCCCCAGGCCTCGGCGAGGGAGTCGACCAAGAGCAGTCCCCGTCCGGACTCGGCGTCGTGCGAGGCGAACCTTGCCTGCGGGAGTACGGGGCTTCCGTCGCACACCTCGACGCTGAGTTCGCGCCCCGCCCGTCTCACTCGCAGCCTGACCGGGCCGCAGCTGTGGTTCACGGCGTTGGAGAGAAGTTCCGACGCGAGCAGGCACACGGTGTCGCACAGCTGGTCGTCGCCCCTCCCCCACACCCCGAGGGTGGAGCGCAGGAAACGGCGGCCCGCGCCGACGCTGCTGGGCTGGGCGGGCAGCACCACGCTCTGCGAGGTCACCGGTGAATCGGGGATGTGAACGAGGAGCAGGGTGACGTCGTCCGCGTAGTCGTCGGCATCGGGGAGCATCTCGCCGAGCAGGCAGTCGGCCATCACTTCCAGGCCTTCGACATTGGCGCAGGTCTTGGCCAGTGCCAAGGACAGCCGGTCGACTTGTTCCTCGATGTCGCTGCCCGGGGTTTCGACCAGCCCGTCGGTGTAGAGGGCGAGGACCGAGCCGGGTTCCACGGCGTGGCGGCTCTCGTGGTGCGGTACCTCGCCGACGCCGAGCGGCACGCTGACGTCGACGGCCAGGCGACTCACCTGGCCGCCGGGGGCAGCGAGGAGCAAGGGGAGGTGCCCGGCCGAGCAGACGGTCAGTTCCGCGGCGTCCGCGTCGACGACCAGGTAGCAGCAGGTGACGAACTGATCCGGGAGTTCACTGACCACGGCGTCGAGGGCGCGCATCAGCTGCCAGGGCGGCATCCCGGTCTTGGCCAGCGCATGTGAGGCCGAGCGGAGTTGGCCCATGACGGCGGCGGCCTCCAGCCCGCGGCCCATGACGTCGCCGATCATGACACCGACGCGGCCACCGCCCAGGGGGATCAGGTCGAACCAGTCGCCGCCCACGCCGGCGCCCTGGCGAGCCGGAAAGTACCGGCTCGCCGTCGGCATCCCGGGGACCGGTGCCGGCGACCCCATGAGGCTGCGCTGCAGGGTGAGGGCAACGTGACGCTGCTGTTCGTAGAGTTCGGCGAGCTTGTCCTCGGCGGCCTTGCGGTCGCTCACGTCGCGGATGGCCGCCGACACGAGCGTTCCGTCCGGGGTCTCCAGGGGGCTGAGGCTGATCTCGACGGGGAACTCGCGCCCGTCCCGGCACAGGCCGTGCAGCTCCAGCCCGGCGCCCATGGGTCTGACCTGGCGGTCGACGAAGTAGCCCTGGCGGAAGTGGGAGTGATGACCGCGGAACCTCTCGGGGACGAGGATCTCGACGGGTCGGCCCAGGAGATCTGCCCGGGTGTGACCGAAGAGTGCTTCCGTCTGGGCGTTGACGAGTTGGATCGTGCCGCGGTCGTCAACGATGACCATCGCGTCGGGGGCGGCCTCCAGGAGTGCCCGGAACAGCTCCTCGGCCGCCTTGCGCTCGCTCACGTCGCGTACGGCCGCGGAGATGAGCAGGCCGTCGGCGGTCTGCAAGGGGCTGAGGCTGATCTCGACGGGGAACTCGCGCCCGTCCCGGCGCAACCCGTACAGCTCCAGGCCCGCCCCCATGGGCCGGACTTGGCGGCTGGCCGCGTAGCCGAGCCGGTGGCTCGGGTGGAGCCCGCGGAAACGCTCGGGTACCAGGACGTCGATGGGCCGGCCGAGCAGCTCCTGCCGGGGGTAGCCGAAGAGCGCCTCCGTCTGCGCGTTCACCAGGCGGATCACACCCGCGTCGTCCACGATCACCATCGCGTCCGGTGCCGCTTCCAGAAGGGCTCGGAAGGGTTCCTCGGTCGTTGTCGTCATGTCGCGCCTCGCACTCGCCGGACACCACCGAAGCCGACATCCGATCACGCCCCCGCACCTCACCTCCCCCCGATGACTGGAACATGTGCGCAAATGACCGGGTGCGACCACGGGCGGGAGTCGGCGCACCGGCCCGGTTCGGGGGTTCCGCGCCGAGTGTGGCCCACCGCACGCATTCGTCCCCCGCACCGTGCCCGCGGGCCTCCGCCGTTCGTCCTCGGCGGCGGTAGCTATCCCCTGTACGCCTCCAGCAGCCGCAGCCAGATCTCGCTGATCGTCGGGAACGCCGGGACCGCGTGCCACAGCCGGGCGATCGGCACCTGCCCCGCGACGGCGATCGTCGCCGCGTGCAGCAGCTCGGCCGCGCCCGGTCCGACGAAGGTGGCGCCGAGCAGGATCTCGCGGTCCAGGTCCACCACCATGCGGGCCCGGCCCCGGTAGCCGTCGGCGTACAGGCCCGCGCCCGAGACCTTGCCGAGGTCGTAGTCGACGGCCCGGACCCGGTGGCCGGCCCCCTCGGCCTCGGCCAGGGTCAGGCCCACCGACGCCGCCTCCGGGTCGGTGAAGACCGCCTGCGGGAGGGCCTGCGCATCGGCGGTCGCGGCGTGCGCGCCCCAGGGGCCGGTGTCGAGCGGCGCGCCGCCGGCGCGCGCGGCGATGGCGGCGCCCGCGATCCGGGCCTGGTACTTGCCCTGGTGGGTGAGGAGGGCGCGGTGGTTGACGTCTCCGACGGCGTACAGCCAGTCGATCCCCGGGACCCGGAGGCTGTCGTCGACCGCGATCCACCCGCCCGGTTCGAGGCCGACGGTGTCCAGCCCGATGTCCTCGGTGCGCGGCTCGCGGCCCGTCGCCATCAGCAGCTCGTCGCCCTCCAGCGTCTCGCCGCCTTCGAGGACCACGCTGACGGGCCCCGTCGAACCGTCCCGTACGACCGACTCGACGGCCACCCCGGTACGGACCACCGCGCCGGCCTCCCGCAGCGCCTCGGCGACCAGCTCCCCGGCGAACGGCTCCATGCGCGGCAGCAGCCCCTTGCCCCGTACGAGCAGGGTGACGCGGGAGCCGAGCGCCTGCCAGGCCGTGGCCATCTCGGCGGCCACCACCGACCCCCCGACGATCAGCAGCCGGGCCGGCGCCGCCTTCGCGGACGTGGCCTCGCGGCTGGTCCAGGGCCGGGCGTCCGCCAGGCCCGGCACATCGGGGACGACGGCCCGGGTGCCGGTCGCGACGACCACCGCGTGCCGGGCGGAGAGCACGTGGTGCTCCCCCTCCGGGCTGGTGACGGCGACCTTCCGGACCCCGTAGAGCCGCCCGTGCCCCCGGTACACGTGGGCGCCGACCGACTCCAGCCAGTCGATCTGGCCGTCGTCCTTCCAGTTGCCCGTCCAGTGGTCGCGGTGCGCGAAAACCTCCTCCGCGTCGAGCGGACCGGCCACGGCCCCCGCGAGACCGGGCACCCGGCGCGCGTCGGCCCGGGCCAGCGCCGGGCGCAGCAGCGCCTTGCTGGGCACGCACGCCCAGTACGAGCACTCGCCGCCCACCAGCTCGCTCTCGACCAGGGCCGTGCTGAGCCCGGCGGCGCGGGTCCGGTCCACGATGTTCTCGCCGGCCGGTCCCCCGCCGAGCACCACTACGTCGTACTCCACCGCTTCAGTCATGCGGGCCAGTCTCACCTCACGGCGAGGGCCCGTCACGCACTCAGGCTCCCGGCGTGCCGGGCTCCCCGTCCCCGTCGGCCGCGGCCGTGCCGTCCGTCGCGCCGTTCTTCTCCGCGGCGATCTTCGCGCGCACCTCGTCCATGTCCAGGGCGCGGGCCTGCGCGATGAGGTCCGTCAGGGCCGCCTCGGGCAGCGCGCCGGGCTGGGAGAAGATCGCCACCTGGTCGCGGACGATCATCAGGGTCGGGATCGAGCTGATCTGGAAGGCACCGGCGAGCTCCTGCTGCGCCTCGGTGTCCACCTTGGCGAAGACCAGGTCGGGATTGGCCTCGGCGGCCTTCTCGTAGACCGGGGCGAACTGCAGGCAGGGACGGCACCAGCCCGCCCAGAAGTCGATCAGGACGAAGGGGTTCTCGCTCACCGTCCGGTCGAAGTTCTCCTTGGTGAGTTCGACAGTAGCCACGGTTATCCAGTCCTCCTGATTGGTGTATCGCTTTCAGTCCCGTGAACGAACGGCCGCCCCGAAGCATTCCTGGGCGCGCCCGGCGATCTTCCCGCCCCGCGCCCCGGCGCCTCCGTGCCCCGGCGGCCCCGTGCCCCGGCGGCCCCGGTGACGGAGCGGCCGGGGACGGAGCCGCCCGGCCCGGTCAGAACGGGTGTCCGCCCGGCGCCGTGCGGACCGTGGTCCAGCGGAGCTCGGTGAAGGCGTCGAGGTTGGCCGCCCCGCCGAAGCGGGCGCCGGTCCCGGACGCGCCGACGCCGCCGAAGGGGGCCACCGCCTCGTCGTTCACCGTCTGGTCGTTGACGTGCGCGATCCCGGTCGGTATCCGCCCCGCCAGGTCCAGCCCGCGCCCCGCGTCGCGGGTCACGATCCCGAGGGCCAGCCCGTACGGGCCCGCCGAGGCCAGCTCCACCGCCTCGTCCTCCGTCGCGAAGGACCGTACGGGTGCCACCGGGCCGAAGACCTCCTCGGTGTAGGCGGGGGTGTCGTCGCCGACGCCCGCCAGCACCGTGGGCCGGTAGAAGAGCTCCCGGTCCGGGCCGCCGGTGACCAGCTTGGCGCCCCGCTCGGTGCTGGCCTCCACCAGGCCCCGTACGCGCTCCAGTTGGGCCCGGTCGATCAGCGGGCCGAGGTGCACCTGCTCGCGGTACGGATCTCCGACCGCGAGCCCGTCGGCGCGCGCGGCGAGCCGCTCCACGTACTCGTCGAAGAGCGAGGCGTGGACCAGGTGCCGGCCCGCGGTCATGCAGATCTGGCCCTGATGGAAGAAGGACCCCCAGGAGGCCTGCGCCACGGCCGCCTCCACGTCGGCGTCCCGGAGCACGACGATCGCCGAGTTCCCGCCCAACTCCAGGTGCGCGCGCTTGAGGTGACGGCCCGCCAGCTCCCCGACGAGACGCCCGCTCGCGGTGGACCCGGTGAAGGACACCACCCTGACCAGGGGATCGGCGACGACCGCCGCCCCCGTCTGCGCATCACCGGGCAGTACGTGCAGCAGTCCGCCCGGCAGACCGGCCGCCGCGAAGACGGCGGCGAGCGCGAGACCGCCGCAGACCGCGGTGCGCCGGTCCGGCTTGAGGAGCACCGCGTTGCCGAGGGCGAGCGCCGGCGCGACCGAGCGGATCGCGAGGATCAGCGGGGCGTTGAAGGGGGCCACCACCCCGACCACGCCGGCCGGTTCGCGACGGGTGAAGGAGAGCCGGGGCGCCTCGCTGGGCAGCACCTCGCCGACCGGGCGCGAGGCCAGCGCGGCGGCCTCGTAGCACTCCTGCGCGGCGATGTGCAGCTCGAAGTCGGCCTTGCCGGGGATCGATCCCGACTCACGCACCAGCCAGTCCCGCAGCTCGGCGGGGTGGGTGGCGAACAGGTCCCCGGCGCGGCGCAGCACGGCGGCCCGCTCCACGTGGGTGGCGCGGGCCCAGTCGCGCTGGGCCGCGTGGGCCCGTACGGCGGCTTCCGCGACGTCGGCGGGGGTCGCGAGGTCGATGGTCGCGAGGGTCTGGCCGGTGGCGGGTTCGGTGACCGGGGCGGTGCCGCCGGTGAGAGTGGGTCCGTCCTGCCAGAGGGTCGGATCGAGGAGCGGCATGGCGCGGGGCCTCCGGATGCGGGTGGGCGTGGCGGGGGGCGGCAGCACGCGCCATCGTGCCATCGCACCCGGCCGGAGGCATCAACTCTTTTTGCCCACCATGCGGTTGCCCGCCGACGATGACCGGAAACGATCGGCGGCGGCGGGCAACGGGCAAGGCGTCGAACGAGGGGTACGGAGCCTCGTGGATCAGCGCTCGAGGACGAGGGCGATGCCCTGACCGACGCCGATGCAGAGCGCCGCGACACCCGTACCGGACCCCGCGGCTGCCAGCTGGTGCGCCACCGAACCCGCCAGCCGGGCCCCGGAAGCACCGAGCGGATGGCCGATGGCGATGGCCCCGCCGCGCGGGTTGACCACCGCCGGGTCCAGCTCCGGCCAGGCCGCGAGACAGCCCAACGCCTGGGCCGCGAAAGCCTCGTTGAGCTCGAAGGCGGCCAAGTCGGCGAAACCGCGGCCAGCCTTGGCGAGCGCACGCTCGACGGCCTCCACCGGACCGAGGCCGAACAGCTGCGGCTCGATCCCGGTGACGGCGGACGCACTGATCCGGGCCAGCGGCTCCCGACCCGTCGCGGCGAGGCCCTCCTCGTCCGTCAACAGCAGTGCGGCGGCGCCGTCGTTGAGCGGGGAAGCGTTGCCTGCGGTCACCGTGCCGGTGCCGTCGGTCCGGAAGGCGGGCTTCAGCCGCGCCATCGCCTCGGGGGTGGAACCTTCCCGGATGCACTCGTCCCTCAGGAGGGCGACGCCCTCGAACGGGACGACCTCGGTGTCGTAGTGCCCGGCGGCCCAGGCCACCGCCGCCTTGTGGTGGCTCTCCAGCGCGAAGGCGTCCTGCGCCTCACGGGTGATGGCGTGCTTGTCGGCGACGAGCTCGGCGCCCTCGCCGAGCGAACCGGTCCACTCGGCGGGCATCCGGGGGTTGGTCATCCGCCAGCCGAGGGTGGTGGACCACATCTGCTGGTGCCCCGCCGGGAACGCGCGCTCCGGCTTCTGGACCACCCAGGGGGCGCGGGACATCGACTCCACCCCGCCCGCGATGGCGACGGAGGCGTCACCGAGGGCGATGGCACGGGCCGCCTGGATCACGGCTTCGAGTCCCGATCCGCAGAGGCGGTTGACGGTGACCCCGGGAACGGTCACGGGCAGCCCGGCGAGCAGCACCGCCATGCGGGCCACGTCGCGGTTGTCCTCGCCCGCGCCGTTGGCGTCGCCGAAGACCACGTCGTCGATGCGGGCCGGATCGAGGTCGGGCGTACGGTCCACGAGCGCGCGCACCACGTGGGCGGCCAGGTCGTCCGGGCGGATCCCGGCGAGGGCACCGCCGAACTTCCCGATCGGGGTGCGGACGGCGTCGACGACGTACACGTCGCGGACGGTACGGATGCTCATGGGGTCCCTCCTGGACGGGCGGGTGGCGGCGCGGCACGCCGACACCGCTGTCCGGCCCGGCGCACGCTCCGCCCGCGCCCGGTGGGGCGCGTCCGAAGTTTCCGTCCGACCCTCCCCACCTGTCAAC
>NZ_JBSGXB010000078.1:0-26516 GCF_053609185.1 Streptomyces sp. NPDC054956
TTTTTTTTTATATCACCCCCATTCGGCCCGGGGGCTTTTTACCCCTCAAAAAACCCCCGGCCCCGGGGTGGGCGTTTTTTCCACTTAAAACACCCCCCGGCGCCGGCTCGGACGCCGGCGCCGCAAGGCCTTCTCAGGCCTGTGCCGCCCACCACTCCTTGAGCGCGGCGACCGCCTCGTCCTGCCCCATCGGACCGTTCTCCAGCCGCAGCTCCAGCAGGAACGCGTAGGCCTTGCCGATCACCGGGCCGGGGCCGACGTCCAGCACCCGCATGATCTCGTTGCCGTCCAGGTCGGGGCGGATCGCGTCCAGCTCCTCCCGCTCCTGCAGCTGGGCGATGCGCTCCTCCAGCCCGTCGTAGGTGCGGGAGAGCGCGTTCGCCTTGCGCTTGTTGCGCGTGGTGCAGTCGGAGCGGGTCAGCTTGTGCAGACGCTCCAGCAGCGGGCCGGCATCGCGGACGTAGCGGCGCACCGCCGAGTCGGTCCACTCCCCGTCCCCGTAGCCGTGGAACCGCAGGTGCAGCTCGACCAGCCGGGACACGTCCTTGACCATGTCGTTGGAGTACTTCAGCGCGGTCATGCGCTTCTTGGTCATCTTCGCGCCCACCACCTCGTGGTGGTGGAAGGAGACCCGGCCGTCGCTCTCGAACCGGCGGGTGCGCGGCTTGCCGATGTCGTGCAGCAGGGCGGCGAGCCGCAGCACCAGGTCCGGGCCGTCCTCCTCCAGCGCGATCGCCTGCTCCAGCACGATCAGCGAGTGGTCGTAGACGTCCTTGTGCCGGTGGTGCTCGTCGCTCTCCAGACGCAGTGCCGGCAGCTCGGGCAGCACGTGGTCGGCGAGCCCGGTGTCCACGAGGAGGCCGAGGCCCTTGCGCGGGTGGGCGGAGAGCAGGAGCTTGTTCAGCTCGCCCTGCACCCGCTCCGCCGAGACGATCTCGATGCGGCCGGACATCTCCTTCATCGCCGCCACCACGTCGGGGGCGACCTCGAAGTCGAGCTGCGCGGCGAAGCGCGCCGCCCGCAGCATGCGCAGCGGGTCGTCGGAGAAGGAGTCCTCTGGGGTTCCCGGGGTGCGCAGCACGCCGGCCTCGAGGTCCTCCAGGCCGCCGTACGGGTCCACGAACTCCTTCTCGGGGAGCGCGACGGCCATCGCGTTCACCGTGAAGTCACGGCGGACGAGGTCCTCCTCGATCGAGTCGCCGTAGGAGACCTCCGGCTTGCGCGAGGTCCGGTCGTAGGACTCCGAGCGGTACGTGGTGACCTCGATCTGCCAGCTTCGGTCGTCGTCTGCGACCCGGGCGTGCTTCTGCACACCGACCGTGCCGAAGGCGATGCCGACGTCCCAGACCGAGTCGGCCCAGGGCCTGACGATCTTGAGAACGTCCTCGGGGCGGGCGTCGGTGGTGAAGTCGAGGTCGTTGCCGAGGCGCCCGAGCAGCGCGTCGCGGACGGACCCGCCGACCAGGGCGAGGCGGAAGCCGGCCTCCTGGAAACGGCGGCCGAGCTCGTCGGCGACGGGGGCGACCCGCAGCAGTTCGCTCACCGCGCGGGCCTGCCCCTGACTCAGGACACTGGGATTGTCTTCGTTGGCGTTCGGCACAACAGAAAAGGGTACGTGCCCGGCCCGCCCGGAGCTCCCTCGTTTGCGGCCACCCCGGCCCGCGGCGGCTCCGGGCCGGACCCGATCATGTGGAGCAAGGCGCGGCACTCGCGCACAGCGGGCCTCGTTACCATGCGTGGACGCACAAACGACGACCACTGACACTTCGAAGGACCGGGGGAGCGCGTGGCCGAGGCGGCAGACATCCAGGGGGCGCCCCCCGCTCCTGCCCGCAAGCGCTGGTTGCGGCGCGCGGTCGTCCTGCTCGCCGGAACCCCGGTGCTCGCCGCCCTGGTCTATTCGCCCGCCCCCGAGGCCCAGGCCGCCGAGACCGCCGCCACCGTGGACGTCCAGCTCGACGGCCTCGTGCCCACCGCCCCGGTCAAGGGCGACACCCTCACGATCTCCGGAACCGTGGTCAACAACGGCCGCGAGAAGATCACCGACGCGCACGTGGGCCTGCGGGTCGGCCCGGCCCTGGGGGACCGCAGTTCCATCGACGAGGCCGCGGAGCGCGGCGCCTTCCGGGCGGGGGTCGACCCCGCCGAGGTGGGGGCCGAATTCGCCGTGAAGATCGATTCGCTGCCCTCGAAGGTCGCCATGCCCTTCACGCTCAGGGTTCCGGTGAACAAGCTGGAGCTCGACAAGGACGGCGTCTACCAGCTGGGCGTCTCCCTGTCGGGGGAGACCGAGAGCCGCCAGTACGAGCAGGTCCTCGGCATCCAGCGGACCTTCCTGCCCTGGCAGCCGGAGGCGGCGGCCAAGCGCTCCCAGATCTCGTACGTGTGGCCGCTGATCTCCACCACGCACCTGACCGCGGAGACCGGCTCGGACGAGCTGCAGACCCCGGTGTTCCTCGACGACAGCCTGGCCGACGAGCTGCGGCCCGGCGGCCGCCTGGAGCAGATGGTCGCGCTCGGCAAGGACCTGCCCATCACCTGGGTCATCGATCCGGACCTGCTCTACACGGTCGACGCCATGACCAAGGGCTACCGGATCCGCACCGCCGACGGCCGGACCGTCCAGGGCAAGAACAAGGCCGTCGCCGAGCAGTGGCTGAGCGCGCTGGAGACCGCCGTCCAGGGCAAGAAGGTCGTCGCGCTGCCCTTCGCCGACCCCGACATCGCCTCGCTCGCCCACCGCGGCAAGGACGTCTCCGGCACTCTGGGCCAGCTGCGGCCGGCCACCGACAAGGCGAAGCAGGCCGTCGAGACGGTCCTGCACGTCCCCGCGACCACGGACTTCTCCTGGCCCGTGGACGGCGCGATCGACCCGTCGATCGTCAACGTCGCCACCTCGGCCGGTGCCCACAACGTCCTCACCCGCAGCGACAGCCTGCAGGAGACCGGCGCCCTCGGCTACACCCCCTCGGCCGCCCGCCCCATCGGCGCGGGCACCACGGCCGTGGTCGCGGACGCCGAGCTCTCCACCGCCTTCCAGGGCAACATGCTCAGCGCGGGGAACTCCGCCCTCGCGGTGCAGCGGTTCCTCGCCCACACGCTCGCCCTGAACCTGCAGAAGACCGACAACCAGCGCAGCTTCGTCGTGACCCCGCAGCGGATGCCGTCCGCCAGCCAGGCGCAGACGATGGCCGCCGCCATACGGGGTCTGCAGCCGGGCCGCTGGACCCAGCCCTCCGACCTGGAGGCGGCCGCGGCCGCGACGCCCGACCCGCGCGCCGCCACGCAGGTCCCGGGCGCCGGCCAGTACCCCGAGGCGCTGAGCAGGCAGGAACTGCCGGTCTCCGCCTTCGAGAAGATCCGCAGCACCGAGAACACCCTCGACCACTTCAAGGTGATCCTGACCGCGCCCGACCGCGTGGAGATCCCCTTCGGCAACACCACCAACCGGGAGATGTCCGCCTCCTGGCGCGACCGCCCCGACCCGGCCCGCGACTACCGGGACCAGGTGCAGAAGTACCTCATCGGCCTCACCGAGAAGGTCAAGGTCATCCCCAAGTCCGACGCCACCCTGTCCGGACACAGCGCGACGATCCCCGTCAGCGTCCAGAACAGCCTCGTCCAGGACACCCACAACCTGGTCCTGCGCGTGCAGTCGGCCAACCCGACCCGCCTGATGTTCGGCGACAGCGGTGAGGCCCAGCAGGAGGTCGCGGTCCAGGGCGGGCACAGCCAGACCGTGAAGTTCACCGCCAACGCCACCGCGAGCGGACCGGTCGAGGTGACCGCGCAGCTCTTCACCACCGACGGCGCTCCCTACGGCAAGGCGCGCAAGTTCACCGTCGAGGCCACCGAAGTGACGCCCACCGTCATGCTCGTCATCGCCGGTGGTGTGCTCCTCCTGGTCCTGGCCGGCGTCAAGATGTACGCCAGCCGCAAGCGCGTCGCGGCGCGCGCCGCCGAGGAGGAGGAGAACACGCAGCAGAGTGACGAGTCCCCGGACACCGGACCGCAAAGCGCGGACCCGTCCGGCACGGGTGAGACAGTGGACCGTTGAGCGATGCCGTGGCCGGTCGGCCTGGGGACGATGAGGTGGGGTTTCGATGAACGCGCCGTACGAAGGTGACCGCGCGCAGGGCACTGGCGGGCCCGCGCCCTCCCAGGGCACTGCCCCGGGCGCCCCGGTGCCGGGGCAGGTTCCCGCGCCCGCGCCCGCGCCGGACCACGACCCTTATGTCCAGGACGCCTACGCCTACGACCCGTACCGGTCGCAGGACCTGTCCGCCCAGGACCCGGTGGCCGAGGTCCTCTACGACCGCGCCTCGCACCCCCCGCCGCCGCCCGGCACCTTCCAGGAGCCCGGCCCGCTCTACGCCGCTCCGGCGGCCCCCTCGTACGCCCCCGACCCGCGCGTGTGGGCACAGACCCCGCCGCCCGAGCCGGACGGCCCCTCCCGGCACCTGCCCTACGGCGACCACGCCACCACGACGCAGTTCGTCGGCGTGGACTCCCTCGTCACCAAGGCCGCCGACCAGGAGCCCCAGCCCGACGCCTTCGCACACCTCTACCGGGACCAGGAGGCCGCGCCCCGCACCCCCGCCGAGGACGCGCCGGTCGCCGCCCCGGCGCCGAGCAAGCCCGCCGGCCGCGCCTCCAGCCTGCTGAAGTCCAGCGCGCTGATGGCCGCCGGAACGATCGTCTCCCGCATCACCGGCTTCATGCGGACCCTGGTGATCGCCGGAGCCATCGGCGTGGCCACCCTCAACGACAGCTACCAGGTCGCCAACACCCTGCCGACGATGATCTACGTCCTGGTCGGCGGAGGCGCCCTGAACGCGGTCTTCATCCCGCAGCTCGTGCGCGCGATGAAGAACGACGAGGACGGGGGAGAGGCCTACGCCAACCGGCTGCTCACCCTCGTCATGGTCCTGCTGGGCGCCGTCACCACCATCTGCGTCCTCGCGGCCCCGCTGTTCATCGCCATGATGTCGCAGAAGATCGCCGACGATCCGCAGCGGATGGACGTGGCCGTCGCCTTCGCCCACTACTGCCTGCCCACCATGTTCTTCATGGGCGTGCACGTGGTCCTCGGTCAGATCCTCAACGCCCGCGGCCGGTTCGGCGCGATGATGTGGACACCGGTCCTCAACAACATCGTCGTCATCGCCACGTTCGGCGCCTTCATCTGGGCCTTCGGCGGATTCACCACCACCGGCGTCACCGAGGCCGGCATCACCCCCGAAGGCGTCCGGCTGCTGGGCCTGGGCACCCTGCTCGGCCTCGTCGTCCAGTCCCTGGCGATGGTTCCCTACCTGCGCGACGCCGGCTTCAAGCCGCGCCTGCGGTTCGACTGGAAGGGCCACGGCCTCGGCAAGGCCGCCGGCCTGGCGAAGTGGACGTTCTTCTTCGTCCTCGCCAACCAGCTGGGCCTGATCGTCGTCACCCAGCTCGCCACCTGGGCGGGCGAGGTCGCCGACAAGCAGGGCCACGGCGGTACCGGCATCACCGGCTACAACTACGCCCTGCTGCTCTGGCAGATGCCGCAGGCCATCATCACCGTCTCCGTCATGACCGCCGTCCTGCCGCGTATCTCGCGCTCCGCCCACGACGGCGACGCCGCCGCCGTCCGCGACGACATCTCCTACGGTCTGCGCACCTCGGCCGTCGCGATCGTCCCCTGCGCCTTCGCCTTCCTCGCGCTGGGCGTCCCCATGGCCGGGCTGCTCTACGCCGGTTCCGGCACGGAGAGCGCCCAGAACATCGGCTTCATCCTGATGGCCTTCGGCCTCGGACTGATCCCGTACTCCGTCCAGTACGTCGTCCTGCGCGGCTTCTACGCCTACGAGGACACCCGGACGCCCTTCTACAACACGGTCATCGTCGCCGCCGTCAACGCGGGCATCTCCACCGTCGCCTTCCTCGTCCTCCCGGCCCGCTGGGCCGTCGTCGGCATGGCCGCCGCCTACGGACTCGGCTACGCCGTGGGAGTCGGCATCGCCTGGCGCCGGCTGCGCGTCCGCCTCGGCGGCGACCTCGACGGGGCGCACGTCAGGCGCACTTACACCCGGCTCATCGGGGCCTGCGTACCCGCCGCCGCCGTGGCGGGCGCGGTCGCCTTCGCGATCCTGCGCTTCCTCGGCAGCGGAGCCCTCGGTTCCCTCACCGCGCTGGTGGCCGGCGGCATCGCCCTGGCGGCGGTGTTCCTCGTCGCCGCCAAGCGGATGCGCATCGAAGAACTCAACGCGATGGTCGGAATGGTCCGCGGACGCCTGGGACGCTGATGCGTACAACCATCCCCTTCCTCAGCGTGTCGTGCAGAGCGCCGGACTGTGGGCACAATTGGCATGGCTTCGCAGACTGGGCGACAGCGCGCAACGGATGGGGAGGCAGGGACGACGGTGGCGGAACGTAGCACGGCTGCCGTCGACGTGGCCGACAACGGCGGCGACGAGCCGCCGGCCGCTGAGGCGGCCAAGGCCACGGCCGACGGCGTGGACACCCAGAACGGACGAGCCGCGGACGAACCCGTGCCCGAGAAGGACGGCGAGCGCAAGAACGCGGCAGCTGCCGCCGCTCCCGAACTCCACAGCGGTCACAAGCTGGCCAGACGCTACCGGCTCGAAGAGTGCGTCACCCGTGTGGACGGATTCAGCAGCTGGCGCGCGATGGACGAGAAGCTGCGCCGGGCCGTGGGCGTCCACCTGCTGCCCGCCGACCACGCCCGGGCCCGCGCGGTCCTGGCCGCCGCCCGCTCCTCCGCCCTGCTCGGCGACCCCCGGTTCGTCCAGGTCCTCGACGCCGTGGAGGAGAACGACCTCGTCTACGTGGTCCACGAGTGGCTGCCCGACGCCACGGAGCTCACCGCGGTCCTCGCCGCGGGACCCATGGAGCCGCACGAGGCCTACCAGCTGGTCAGCCAGATCTCCCAGGCCATGACCGCCGCGCACCGCGAGGGCCTGGCGCACCTGCGCCTGACCCCGAGCGCGATACTGCGCACCTCCACCGGCCAGTACCGGATCCGGGGCCTCGCCGTGAACGCCGCTCTGCGCGGCATCACCAGCGAGACCCCGCAGCGCGCGGACACCGAGGCCATCGGCGCCCTGCTGTACGCGGCGCTCACCCAGCGCTGGCCCTACGAGAACGACGCCTACGGCCTCACCGGCCTGCCCAAGGGCGTCGGCCTGATCGCCCCGGACCAGGTGCGCGCCGGCGTGCACCGCGGCCTGGGCGAGCTCGCCATGCGCGCGCTGGCCAACGACGGGGCCACCGCCTCCCGTCAGGAACCCGCCTGCACCACCCCGGAAGAGCTCTCCAAGGCCGTCGCCGCGATGCCCCGGATCCGGCCGCCGGAGCCCACCTTCACCGCGCCCGCGGAGTACCAGCACACCACCTACCAGCAGGGCAGCTACGGCAGGCCGACAGCGCCCGGCATGGCCTCCGCGGTGCCGCTCGTCGTCACGCCCCCGCCGCCGCCCCTGCAGAGCCGGACCGGCCGGGCCCTCAAGTGGGGCGTGGCGGCCCTGCTGATCGCCGCCCTCGGCCTGGGCAGCTGGCAGCTCGCCGACAGACTGCTGGACCGCGGCACCCGTGGCGACAACGGCCCCAGCCACTCCCAGCCCCATGCCAACGACGCCGAGGAGCAGAAGGGTCCCGCGCAGCTCCCCATCACCGGGGCTCAGGAGTACTACCCGGACGGCACGCCGCAGAATGCCGGCGAGGTCGCCAAGACCTACGACGGGGACGCCTCCACCTTCTGGCGCACCAAGCGCTTCTTCGAGGGCCCCCAGATCAAGATCAAGGACGGGGTCGGCATCGTCTACGACCTCGGCGCGGAGCACGAGGTGAGTGAGGCCTCGATAGCGCTGAGGTTCGCCGGTGACCACACCACCCTCGCGCTCTACGCGACCGACTCGCTGTCCCCCAAGGGATCCGTCGGCTCCATGAAGAGGATCGCCGGCACGACCACATCGGGCACCGCTGTGAATCTGACCACGGAGACGCCGGTCAAGACGCGCTACGTCCTGCTGTGGATCACTGCGCTCCCTCAGGCCCCCGCTGACGACTACAGCGAGGCCGGATACAAGCAGAGCGTCACAGACGTGACGTTCAAGGGCTGACGCACGACAGGGGGAGGGGCTCACCGTTGGACGAAGCCGCACCCGGCGGCCGCAGCGACCAGGAACTCCTGTCGCTGCACGCCGCCGGAGATCCCGACGCCTTCGGTGAGCTCGTCCGACGGCACCGCGACCGGCTGTGGGCGGTGGCCCTGCGCACCCTCGGCGACCGGGAGGAGGCCGCCGACGCCGTGCAGGACGCCCTGGTCTCCGCCTACCGGGCCGCGCACACCTTCCGCGGCGAGTCCGCCGTCACCACCTGGCTCCACCGCATCACCGTGAACGCCTGCCTGGACCGCGCCCGCAAGGCCGCCTCGCGCAGGACGTCCCCCCTCGACGACACGGAGCGCCTGGAGCGCCTTCTGGAGCCCCACGAGTCCGCCGAGGCCCCCGCGGAACGCCAGGACCTCCATCGCCAGCTCCTGGCCGCCCTGGGCACCTTGCCGGCCGAACAACGGGCGGCGCTCGTCCTCGTCGACATGCAGGGCTACCCCGTCGCCGAGGCCGCGCTCCTGCTCGACGTCCCCGTCGGCACCGTGAAGAGCCGCTGCGCCCGGGGCCGGGCGAAACTCGTCCCGCTCCTCACTCATCTGCGCACGTCCACCGGGGATAACACCGACACCGAGCGGGGAAGGAACCGGACACCCGGGACAACCGTCCCACCAGCGGCAGACCGCGGGGACACAGCCCCGGACCCCAACGCAGTGAAGGGCGGAGGTGGACGAGCGTGAGCCCCGCAACCGACACGACCGGCACGATCAGGCACCCCGACGTCTCGGAGATCTCCGAGCTGGCGGAGGGCCTCCTCTCCCCGTCCCGCACGGCGGAAGTCCGCAGCCATCTCGGCGACTGCGCCCTCTGCGCCGACGTGCGCGCCTCCCTGGAAGAGATCCGGTCCCTGCTCGGCACCCTCCCCGGGCCCGCCCGCATGCCCGCCGACATCTCCGGCCGGATCGACGCGGCCCTCGCCGCCGAAGCCCTCCTGGACGCCACCACCCCCCGCGAGGAAGCCGCCCCCGCCCGGCGGCCCGGGGCCTCCGAGGGGTCCGGCCCCGATGTTTCACGTGAAACATCGTCCGCCCCGCTCAGGGAAACCCCCGCCCCGCGGCCCTCCGGTCACCCGGCCGGCCCAACCGGCCCCGGCCGTCGCCGCGCCCGCCGCCGGATCGCCCTCGCCGGTGGCCTGCTCGCCACCTGCGCCGCCGGCATCCTGCTGTTCAACCTGGTCTCCGGCCCCCAGACCTCGCAGCACACGGCCGCCCGCGGCGACGCCGCCACCGCGAAGTCCCCCGCGCACGACTACACGGCCCAGGGACTCCAGGACCAGGTCCGTGAGCTCCTCGCCACGGGGGACCGGGCGAAGACCGACTCGGGGGAGCAGAACAAGACGTACGGGGTGGACAACAACTCCCCGGCCGCCCCGGGGCTCGCCCCGTCCGAGCGCGAGACACCGGCGGTACCCGCCTGCGTCCAGAAGGCCACCGGCCGCACCGAGAGCCCCCTGGGATTCCAGCGCGGCACCTACGAGGGGACCGATGTCTTCCTCCTCGTCCTGCCGCACCCCGGCGACCCGGCGGCCGTGGACGCCTATCTCGTCGGCTCCGGCTGCGTGACCACCCCCTCGGCCGATCCCGGAAAGCCGTTGCTGACCAGCACCTACCCCCGAAGCTGAGACGCCGCGGGACCCAGTGGGAGAAGGCGGGAATGCAAGCGCCGTAGGATCCGTTGGGTGGGGTGAGAGTTCACACCGGCCCACCCCCCGGTAGGCAGCAGGCAGTCCGCAGAGACGAGGAAGCAACCCGTGAGCGACGTACGAAACGTGATCATCATCGGCTCCGGGCCGGCCGGTTACACCGCCGCCCTGTACACCGCACGCGCTTCGCTCAAGCCCCTGGTCTTCGAAGGTGCCGTCACCGCCGGCGGCGCGCTGATGAACACCACCGAGGTCGAGAACTTCCCCGGCTTCCAGGACGGCATCATGGGTCCCGACCTCATGGACAACATGCGCGGCCAGGCCGAGCGCTTCGGCGCCGAGCTCATTCCGGACGACATCGTGGCCGTGGACCTCACCGGCGAGATCAAGACCGTCACCGACACCGCCGGCACCGTGCACCGCGCCAAGGCCGTCATCGTGACCACCGGCTCCCAGCACCGCAAGCTCGGCCTGCCCAACGAGGACGCCCTGTCCGGCCGCGGCGTCTCCTGGTGCGCGACCTGCGACGGGTTCTTCTTCAAGGACCACGACATCGTCGTCGTCGGCGGCGGCGACACCGCGATCGAGGAAGCCACCTTCCTCTCCCGGTTCGCCAAGTCCGTCACGATCGTCCACCGCCGTGACTCCCTGCGCGCCTCCAAGGCCATGCAGGACCGCGCCTTCGCCGACCCGAAGATCAAGTTCGCCTGGGACAGCGAGGTCGCCGAGATCCACGGCGAGCAGAAGCTGACGGGGCTCACCCTGCGCAACACCAAGACCGGTGAGACCTCCCAGCTGCCCGTGACCGGCCTCTTCATCGCCGTCGGCCACGACCCGCGCACCGAGCTCTTCAAGGACCAGCTGGACCTCGACGGCGAGGGCTACCTCAAGGTCGACGCCCCCTCCACCCGCACCAGCCTCACCGGTGTGTTCGGCGCGGGCGACGTCGTCGACCACACCTACCGTCAGGCCATCACCGCCGCGGGCACCGGCTGCTCCGCCGCCCTCGACGCCGAGCGCTTCCTCGCCGCCCTCGCGGACGCCGAGAAGGCGCACGCGACGGTCTGACACCCCGCAAGCAGCACCACACCCCACACACCCCGCAGGAAGAAGGAGGCCGCAGTGGCCGGCACCCTCAAGAACGTGACCGACGCCGACTTCGACGCCGAGGTCCTCAGGAGCGACAAGCCCGTCCTGGTGGACTTCTGGGCCGCCTGGTGCGGTCCGTGCCGCCAGATCGCGCCGTCCCTGGAGGCCATCGCCGCCGAGTACGGTGACGAGATCGAGATCGTCAAGCTCAACATCGACGAGAACCCGGCCACGGCCGCCAAGTACGGCGTCATGTCCATCCCGACGCTCAACGTCTACCAGGGCGGCGAGGTCGCCAAGACCATCGTCGGTGCCAAGCCGAAGGCCGCCATCCTGCGCGACCTGGACGACTTCATCACCATCAAGCCCGTCGCCTGACCCTCCGGGTCCGACACGGTCACGTGAAACGGGGCCGCTACCTCCTGGGAGCGGCCCCGTTCGCGCATCCGGGTCACAGCGGGCGCAGCGCCGGTTCCTTGCGGGCCGCGCCCAGCAGGCGGTCCAGGGCGAGCTCCACGTCTTCCTTCCACGACAGCGTGGAACGCAGCTCCAGCCTCAGCCTGGGGTGGACGGGATGCGGCCGCACCGTCTTGAAGCCCACCGCCAGCAGGTGGTCCGCCGGCAGGAGACAGGCCGGACGCTCCCACCGGACGTCACCGAACGCCTCGATCGCCCGGAACCCCCTGCGCAGCAGGTCCTTCGCCACCGTCTGGACCATCACCCGCCCCAGGCCCTGCCCCTGGTACCCCGGCATGATCCACGCCGTGATGAGCTGTACGGCGTCCGGCGACACCGGGCTGGTCGGGAAGGCGGTCGCGCGCGCCACGTAGGCCGGCGGGGCGTACAGGACGAACCCGACGGGCACGTCGTCCACATAGACCACCCGGCCGCACGAGCCCCATTCCAGCAGGACGGCGGAGATCCACGCCTCCTTCTCCTGAGCAGACGTTCCCGCCTTCACGGCAGCCTCGCCGCTGACGGGGTCCAGCTCCCAGAAGACACAGGACCGGCAACGCCGGGGCAGGTCCGACAGGTTGTCCAGCGTGAGCGGTACCAGCCGACGACCCATGACCGCATCGTATCCACAGCTCGAATCACCCGAAACCGCAACAAGGCAAAGGGGCGGGCCGCGCCGGTTCCCACCGGCACGACCCGCCCCCAGGCTGTGGATTACGAGGCCACCGGGCTACTCCCCGGAGGATCCCTGGTCCAGCACCCGGCCCTCGCCCGGCGCCAACGTCCCCAGGATGCGCTCCAGATCCTCCATCGAGGCGAACTCGACGGTGATCTTGCCCCTCTTCTGGCCCAGATCGACCTTCACCCGCGTCTCGAACCGGTCCGACAGCCGCGTCGCCAGCTCGCTCAGCGCGGGGGAGACCCGGGCACCGGCCCGCGGACCCTTCGGCTTCACCGCGCCCGGGTTCTCGGAGCCCATCAGCGCCACGATCTCCTCGACCGCGCGCACCGAGAGCCCCTCGGCCACGATGCGGTGCGCGAGACGGTCCTGCTCCTCGGAGTTGTCCACCGAGAGCAGCGCCCGCGCGTGCCCCGCGGACAGCACCCCCGCCGCCACCCGGCGCTGCACCGGGGGCGACAGCTTCAGCAGGCGCAGCGTGTTCGAGACCTGCGGACGCGAGCGCCCGATCCGGTCCGCCAGCTGGTCGTGCGTGCAGTTGAAGTCCTGCAGGAGCTGGTCGTACGCGGCGGCCTCCTCCAGCGGGTTCAGCTGAGCCCGGTGCAGGTTCTCCAGCAGTGCGTCCAGCAGCAGCTTCTCGTCGTCCGTGGCACGGATGATGGCCGGAATCCGGTCCAGGCCGGCCTCCCTGCACGCCCGCCAGCGCCGCTCGCCCATGATGAGCTCGTAACGTCCCGGACCCGACTGCCGCACCACCACCGGCTGGAGCAGGCCCACCTCCTGGATGGAGGTCACCAGCTCGGCCAGCGCGTCCTCGTCGAACACCTCTCGCGGCTGCCGCGGGTTCGGCGTGATCGAGTCCATCGGGAGCTCCGCGAACGTCGCACCCGCCACTTCCGCGGCCGCCTCCGCGACCGGCTCCGGCTCGCCCGCCGCCACGATCGCCGCCGATGTTTCACGTGAAACATCGGCCTGCGCCAGCGAAGCCAGTCGTGCCGCCGCGATCCCCCGCTCGGAGGGCAGCACCGGTACCGCCGACGGAGACGTCGACCCGGAACCGATCACCGGCGGCGTCTTCTCCTGGGGAGCCGCGGGAATCAGCGCGCCGAGCCCCCGCCCCAGACCCCTACGTCGCTCACTCACTGGATCCCCTCCGCCATGCTCTGCGTGTTGTTCAGGCCCGCACTCAGATGAGGGTGCTGGGCGTCGTACTGGATTCCGGCCCCGCGCAGCGCGATCTCGCGCGCCGCCTCCAGATAGGAGAGGGAACCGCTCGAACCCGGATCGTAGGTCAGCACCGTCTGCCCGTAGCTCGGGGCCTCGGAGATGCGGACCGACCGCGGGATGCTCGTGCGCAGCACCTCCTTGCCGAAGTGGGTGCGCACCTCCTCCGCCACCTGCGAGGCCAGCCGGGTCCTGCCGTCGTACATCGTCAGCAGGATCGTGGACACGTGCAGCGTCGGGTTCAGGTGGGCACGCACCAGGTCGACGTTGCGCAGCAGCTGCCCCAGGCCCTCCAGCGCGTAGTACTCGCACTGGATCGGGATCAGCACCTCGGCACCCGCCACGAGGGCGTTCACCGTCAGCAGGCCCAGCGAGGGCGGGCAGTCGATCAGGATGTAGTCGAGCGGCTGCTCGTACGCCTGGATGGCCCGCTGGAGGCGGCTCTCCCGCGCCACCAGGGAGACCAGCTCGATCTCCGCGCCCGCCAGGTCGATCGTGGCCGGGGCACAGAAGAGCCCCTCCACGTCGGTGACCGGCTGGACGACCTCCATCAGGGGGCGGCTGTCCACGAGCACGTCGTAGATGGACGGCACGTCCGCGTGGTGGTCGATGCCCAGCGCCGTGGAGGCGTTGCCCTGCGGGTCGAGGTCGACCACCAGGACGCGCGCACCGTGCAGGGCAAGGGAGGCGGCCAGGTTCACGGTCGACGTGGTCTTGCCCACGCCGCCCTTCTGGTTGGCCACCACCATGATGCGGGTCTGTGCGGGACGGGGCAGGCCCTCACCCGCACGGCCCAGGGCCTCGACCGCGATCTGCGCGGCTCGGCCGATGGGCGTGTCTTCGTTGTCTACAAGCGGCGGGGCCGATGTTTCACGTGAAACATCCTCACCCGGCGATTCAGAGCGGGGACCGGGGACCGGATCGGCCATCGGCCCCGCGAGGTTGGCGTCTGACCGCACGGTGTCACTCTCCTCGGCATCAGGCTCGCGATGAACAGAGCCTGCCATGTCACCGGGGTCGCGAACCAGCGGGGCCCGTACTCCTGTGGATGAATCCACCGATGTGGACAACTCCGTCCCCCCTTCGAGCTTGCGGTGACGGGGGGACGCAGCCGCACGACCGCGGCTGATGATTCCGTGCAGCAGAGAGCGACGTTTCACGTGAAACACGATGCCCGGACGGAGTCATCCGGCCGCTACGACACTCCGAAATCCATACCTATAGGGCTCAACACACCCCAAAACTCCGCCGGATCCGGGGAGGAACCGGGGGAGTGGGGGATCAGCGGCGCCGGCGGGTACGGCTCACCCGGGCGGCCTTGGCCCGCTTCGCCGCGAACCTCACACCACCGGGGCTCTCGCCCACCTCGACCCGTACCACCGTGGACAGGGGGTCGACGACGCCCTCGCCCACGTGCAGCACCGAGGTCTTCACCACACCGAGCTTGGTCAGAGCGGCCTTCGCCGCCACCAGCTCCTCCTCGGCGGTGTCGCCCTTGAGCGCCAGCATCTCGCCGTACGGGCGCAGCAGGGGCACGCCCCAACCGGCGAGGCGGTCCAGCGGAGCCACGGCCCGCGCCGTCACCACGTGCACCGGCTGGAGCTTGCCGAGGACCTCCTCGGCCCGCCCGCGCACCACCGTCACGTGGTCGAGCCCCAGCAGCTCCACGGCTTCCTGGAGGAAGTTCGTACGGCGCAGCAACGGCTCCAGCAGCGTGATCTTCAGGTCACGGCGCACCAGGGCCAGCGGGATGCCGGGGAGACCGGCGCCCGAGCCCACGTCGCATACGGTGACGCCCTCGGGCACCACCTCGGAGAGCACGGCGCAGTTCAGCAGGTGCCTCTCCCACAGCCGCGGCACCTCACGCGGCCCGATCAGGCCCCGCTTCACGCCCGCGTCCGCCAGCAGCTCCACGTACTTCACAGCTTCCGGGAAAAACTCACCGAACACCGCGCGCGCCTCTTCGGGTGCCGGGGGCGCTTCTTCAGGCATCGGGGGAAGCTCAGCTGCCTCCGTCACGGGGACCGTCCTTCCGTACCGCATGGTTGTCAAAAACCACGTCGTCACTGCCAGGCTGACAAACATCGGCCCCGCCTGCGAGACAGACGGGGCCGAACACTCAAGGTTCCGGTCAGGCCGGGAGCACGACGACGAAGCGCTGCGGCTCCTCGCCCTCGGACTCGCTGCGCAGACCGGCGGCCGCCACGGCGTCGTGGACGACCTTGCGCTCGAAGGGGGTCATCGGCGCCAGCTTCAGGGGCTCGCCGGACGCCTTCACGTCCGCCGCGGCCTGGGCGCCGAGCGCCGTCAGCTCCTCGCGCTTCTTCGCCCGGAACCCGCCGATGTCCAGCATCAGCCGGCTGCGGTCCCCGGTCTCGCGGTGCACGGCGAGGCGGGTCAGCTCCTGCAGAGCCTCCAGCACCTCTCCGTCGCGGCCCACGAGCTTCTGCAGATCGCGCGCGGACTCGCTGACGATGGAGACCGAGGCGCGGTCGGCCTCGACGTCCATGTCGATGTCGCCGTCCAGGTCGGCGATGTCCAGCAGACCCTCGAGGTAGTCGGCCGCGATCTCACCCTCCTGCTCGAGGCGGGTCAGGGTGTCGCCACTCTCAGCGGCGGCGGTGGTGGTGCCTTCCGTCACGGGAGGGACTCCTTCTTACTTCTTGGAGGGCTTGCTGGGGGGCGTCTGACGCTGGGACTTCGACTGCCGCTTGGGCTGCTGGCGCTTCTGGGTGCCGCTGCTCGCCGCGTCGGCGTCGACGGTCGGCTCGACGCTCTTCACCACGGAGCCGTCCTCCTGGGCTGCCATGCCCTGCTTGGACAGCGCGCTGATGAACTTGCGCTCGTTGTCGTTGCGGTCCGACCCCTTGGCCACGATCGCCGCGACGATCTTCTTCTTGCTCCGGCCCTTGATCGCGCCGTGCGAGGAGACCTGCTTCAGCAGACGCGTCAGGTACTGATCCTGGGCCTTGCTGCCCGGGGTCGGGTTCTGGTTGATCACGTACATCTGCTGACCCATGGTCCACAGGTTCGTGGTCAGCCAGTAGACGAGAACACCGACGGGGAAGTTGATGCCCATGAAGGCGAAGATCAGCGGGAAGATGTACATCAGCATCTTCTGCTGCTGCATGAACGGCGTCTTGACCGAGAGGTCGACGTTCTTCTGCATCAGCTGGCGCTGCGTGTAGAACTGCGACAGCGACATCAGGATGATCATGATGGCGGTGACGACACGCACATCGGTGATCGAGGCACCCAGCAGGGCGACCTTGTCGGCGCCGTCCGTGAACTTGGACGCCAGCGGGGCGCCGAAGATGTGCGCGTTACGGGCGCTCTCCAGGAGCGGGCCGTCGATCTCGCCGATCGGCTTGCCGTTGGCGATGCCTGCGAGCACGTGGTAGAGCGCGAAGAAGAACGGGGACTGCGCCAGGATGGGAAGGCACGAGGAGAGCGGGTTGGTACCCGTCTCCTTGTACAGCTTCATCATCTCTTCGGACTGGCGCTGCTTATCGTTCTTGTAGCGCTCCTGGATCGCCTTCATCTTCGGCTGGATCGCCTGCATGCCCCGCGTCGCCTTGATCTGCTTCACGAAGAGCGGGATCAGGCAGATGCGGATCAGGATCACCAGCGACACGATGGACAGGCCCCAGGCCCATCCACTGTCGGCGCCGAACATGGCGCCGTACACCTTGTGGAACTGGACGATGATCCACGAGACGGGCGTGGTAATAAAGCTGAACAGACTGGCAATCGTGTCCACTAATCAGGCTCCTTGAGCATTGCGAGATCTACGCAACGCACTGCGCAGCTGCTCGTGCCAACGCGGGCGTTTCCGAGGTGGGACATGATCCACACCGCCCGGGGACCACGGATTGCACCGCAGGATCCGCCAGGCGGTCAGAACCGTCCCCTTCACCGCACCATGCCGGTCGATGGCCGTGTACCCGTAGTGCGAGCACGAGGGGTAGTAGCGGCACACCGGCCCGAGCAGCGGACTGATGGTCCACTGGTACAGCTTGATCAATGCGAGCAGCGGGTACTTCATCGAGCCTCGCCTCCCAAGAGCCGCAGCAGTGCGGCATCCAGGTCCCGGGCCAGGTCGTCGTAGCCGGCATCACCCGCTCCGGGCAGAGCCCGGACCACCACCAGGCTACCTTCGGGCAGCTGGGACAGCCGCTCCCGAACGAGATGGCGCAGCCGGCGCTTGACCCGGGTGCGTACGACGGCGCCGCCGACAGCCTTGCTGACGACGAAACCCGCACGCGTCGAGGGATCGATCTCCCCCGACTCGTGCGGGTCCGTTGCACCGCTTGTACGTAGGTGGACGACGAGGAGCGGGCGACCAGCCCGACGACCTCGACGTACCGCGCTCGCGAAGTCCTCGCGCCGCCTCAGCCGATTTTCGGGAGACAGCACGACGTCACGATCCGCCCGTCAGTTACGCGGAAAGGGCGGCGCGGCCCTTGCCACGACGGTTCGCGAGGATCGCGCGACCGGCACGGGTACGCATCCGGAGACGGAAGCCGTGGGTCTTGGCACGACGGCGGTTGTTCGGCTGGAAGGTGCGCTTGCTCACTCGGGGGCTCCAGAGAATAAATCGTTGTGGCGGGACATCGCCTGGCTGTCACCGTGCGCCCACGAGGAGAGGAAACTCGCGTGTTCGCCCGAGTGGCACCGCTAAACGATCACAATCAGTGATCTTCGCCCATCGGTAGGCAGGCGGCAGCAGCCATCGACAACTCGACCTCGTTACGGTACGCGCGGCTACGCCATCCGGTCAAACCGAGGCGGCGGGGCCCCACACTGTGCACAGGCTGTGGACAACGACTTGAACCGTACCCTTCGGCCTGACTACCGTTGCCCGACCCAGGTTTTTTTGTCCCGACCGTCCCAAAGAACCACACATTCGTGGGACCCCTCTGAGAGAGCGTGCTCTGTGGCTGACGTACCTGCCGATCTTGCCGCAGTGTGGCCAAGGGTGCTCGAAAAGCTCCTCGGGGAGGGACAGAACAGCATCGAGCCCAAGGACAAGCAGTGGGTCGAGCGCTGCCAGCCGCTCGCGCTGGTCGCCGACACCGCTCTGCTCGCCGTCCCCAACGAATACGGCAAGCGCGTCCTCGAGGGCCGCCTCGCCCCGCTCATCAGCGACGCCCTCAGCCGCGAGTGCGGCCGCCCCATCCGGATCGCCATCACCGTGGACGACTCCGCCGGCGAGCCCGCGCCCCAGGCCCCGACCGGACCCGCCCCGCGCGACTACGAGCCCTACGGGGGTCAGCGCCCCGGCGGTCACACCGGCCCCGGGGGCCACACGGGACCCGGCACCCCCGACGACGAACGGCTTCCCACCGCCCGCCCCGCCTATCCGGACTACCAGCAGCCGCGCCCCGAGCCCGGTGCCTGGCCCCGCGGCGGCCAGCAGGACGACTACGGCTGGCAGCAGCCCCGCCTCGGCGGCTTCCCGGAGCGCGACCCGTACGCCTCCCCGCAGCCGGGCTACCTCCAGCAGTCCGAGCCCTCCTCCTACGACCAGGGCTCCTACGAACAGCAGAAGTACGAGCAGCAGGGATACGACGGCCAGCAGCAGCGCCAGTCCCGCCAGTACGAGCAGCAGGGTTACGAGCAGCAGCCCGCGCGCCAGGCACCCAGCCGGCCCGCGCCCTCGGCCCCGTCCGGCGGGTCCACCTCGGGCCCGCTGGAACCGACCGCCCGGCTGAACCCCAAGTACCTCTTCGACACCTTCGTCATCGGCGCCTCCAACCGCTTCGCGCACGCCGCCGCGGTGGCCGTCGCCGAGGCGCCGGCGAAGGCGTACAACCCCCTCTTCATCTATGGGGAGTCGGGTCTGGGCAAGACGCACCTGCTGCACGCCATCGGGCACTACGCGCGGAGCCTCTACCCCGGCACCCGGGTGCGGTACGTGAGCTCCGAGGAGTTCACCAACGAGTTCATCAACTCGATCCGCGACGGCAAGGGCGACGCGTTCCGCAAGCGCTACCGCGAGATGGACATCCTGCTCGTCGACGACATCCAGTTCCTGGCGAGCAAGGAGTCGACGCAGGAGGAGTTCTTCCACACCTTCAACACGCTCCACAACGCCAACAAGCAGATCGTGCTCTCCTCCGACCGGCCGCCCAAGCAGCTCGTCACCCTGGAGGACCGGCTCCGCAACCGCTTCGAGTGGGGCCTGATCACCGACGTCCAGCCGCCCGAGCTGGAGACCCGCATCGCGATCCTGCGCAAGAAGGCCGTCCAGGAGCAGCTCAACGCCCCGCCGGAGGTGCTGGAGTTCATCGCCTCCCGCATCTCGCGCAACATCCGCGAGCTGGAGGGGGCGCTGATCCGGGTCACGGCCTTCGCGAGCCTGAACCGGCAGCCGGTCGACCTCGGCCTGACCGAGGACGTCCTGAAGAACCTGATCCCCGGCGGCGAGGACAGCGCGCCCGAGATCACGGCGACGGACATCATGGCCGCCACCGCGGACTACTTCGGGCTCACCGTGGACGACCTGTGCGGCTCCTCGCGCAGCCGCGTACTGGTCACCGCCCGGCAGATCGCCATGTACCTGTGCCGGGAGCTCACGGACCTCTCGCTGCCCAAGATCGGGGCGCAGTTCGGCGGCCGCGACCACACCACCGTCATGCACGCGGACCGCAAGATCCGCGCTCTGATGGCGGAACGCCGCTCCATCTACAACCAGGTAACGGAGCTCACCAACCGCATCAAGAACGGCTGACGCCGGCGCGGTGCGAGGGCCTTACGGGCGTCTCCGAGGCGTCTCCGAGGCGTCTCCGCGGCCTCTCCGCGGCGTCTGTGAGACGTCTGTGAGGCCGCTCCAAACGCTTCCAGAGGGCGCTCCCGGGTCACTTCGGGGGCGCCCTTCTTCATGTGCGCGCCCCCAACCTGTTCGAATACGCCCCCAATGGAGCAACTCATCCACAGATTGGGCGACTTTCTTCCGTCCACAGCCTGGGGACGGGTTCCTCCACCCACAAGACTGTCCACAGGGCCCAGGCGTGAGGCACCATCAGAGCTGGTCAGACCCCTGTGGAATTGTGAGCAACGACTGTCCACAGGCTGTGGACAGAATTTTCGTCCACAGGTCCGTCCACCGCGTTGTCCACCGACGATCCACAGCTTCCCGCGTCCTGTGCACAGGATCAGACGACTTCCCCACACCGTTGTCCACTGTTCGGCAACCAGGGGGCCACTCTCACCGCCCCGAGTGAAAGCGGTCACACCGAAGTCGACGTTTGGGCTGTGGAGTACTGGGGGAAACCTGGGGACACACCTGTGGAGTAGTCGGGGTCATCTGGGGATGGCCTGTGCAGAAGTTTTCGTTCTCCACAGAGACCCCCGGTTGTCCACCGGCTCCACCCACAGGGTGTGGGGATAAAAAACGCGGGCTGACCTGCAAAAACACTGTTATCCACCGTTTCCACAGGCCCTACTACTACCCCCATAGAGAGTTAGCCCGGTTTCGGTTTTCAAGCCGGTCCTGTGCACAACTCGGTGGATCGCCCTCCCCGACACCTCGCTCCCGACTTGACCGCCGACAGCGACGACTGTCGGCGCCGTACGTCAGACTGGTCCCCGGCATCGGTCGAGGCATCGACGAGCCGACGACGAAGGCCGGCAGACGAGCGAGCAACAGCAGGAGGCGGTTTCCGGTGAAGATCCGGGTGGAGCGCGACGTACTCGCGGAGGCGGTGGCCTGGGCTGCCCGTAGCCTCCCGGCCCGGCCGCCGGTGCCCGTTCTCGCGGGCCTGCTGCTGAAGGCCGAGGAGGGCAAGCTGTCCCTCTCCGGCTTCGACTACGAGGTCTCGGCCCGTGTCTCCGTCGAGGCCGACGTCGAGGAGGACGGCACCGTCCTGGTCTCCGGCCGGCTGCTCGCCGACATCTGCCGCGCCCTGCCCAACCGGCCCGTGGAGATTTCCACAGACGGTGTACGGGCGACCGTGGTCTGCGGCTCCTCGCGGTTCACACTCCACACCCTGCCTGTGGAGGAGTACCCGGCGCTGCCGACGATGCCCACCGCGACCGGCACCGTGCCCGGCGAGGTCTTCGCCTCCGCCGCCGCCCAGGTAGCCATCGCCGCCGGCCGCGACGACACGCTGCCCGTGCTGACCGGTGTCCGCATCGAGATCGAGGGCGACCGCGTCACCCTCGCCTCCACCGACCGCTACCGCTTCGCGGTCCGCGAGTTCCTGTGGAAGCCGGAGGACCCGGAGGCGTCCGCGGTGGCCCTGGTGCCCGCGAAGACCCTCCTGGACACCGCCAAGGCGCTCACCAGCGGCGACACGGTCACCATCGCGCTGTCCGGCTCCGGCCAGGGCGAGGGCCTCATCGGTTTCGAGGGCGCCGGCCGCCGCACCACCACCCGCCTCCTCGAGGGTGACCTGCCGAAGTACCGCACGCTGTTCCCGACCGAGTTCAACTCGGTCGCCGTGATCGAGACCGCCCCGTTCGTCGAGGCCGTCAAGCGCGTGGCCCTCGTCGCCGAGCGCAACACCCCGGTCCGCCTCAGCTTCGAGCAGGGCGTGCTGATCCTGGAGGCCGGCTCCTCCGACGACGCACAGGCTGTGGAGCGCGTCGACGCGAAGCTGGAGGGCGACGACATCTCGATCGCCTTCAACCCGACCTTCCTGCTGGACGGCCTGAGCGCGATCGACTCTCCCGCCGCCCAGCTGAGCTTCACCACGTCGACCAAGCCGGCGCTGCTCAGCGGCCGCCCCGCGGTCGACGCCGAGGCCGACGAGGCCTACAAGTACCTGATCATGCCGGTCCGCCTCTCCGGCTGAACCGTCCCGTCGGGCCCGGCCCCCGTTTCCCGCGGGGCCGGGCCCGACGGCGTCCACAGCCCCCGTACGAGGCCTCGTACGCGGCCCCGCGCGGCCGCCCGGAGCGCCCGTGGGGCCGGGGCCCGCGGCCCGGCGTAGGCTCGGCCCAGGGATGTCCCCGGGCAGCGGGGGGAACCCCGGCACAGACGGCCACAACGCTTAAGGAACCACCTGATGGAGCTTGGTCTCGTCGGTCTCGGCAAGATGGGCGGCAACATGCGCGAGCGCATCCGCCGCGCCGGCCACACCGTCATCGGATACGACCGCAACCCGGACCTCGCGGATGTCCACAGCCTCGCGGAACTTGTGGACAGCCTGCAGGCCCCCCGCGTGGTGTGGGTGATGGTCCCGGCCGGAGCCGCGACCCAGTCCACCGTCGACGAGCTCGGGGAACTGCTCTCGCCCGGCGACATCGTCGTCGACGGCGGCAACTCCCGCTGGACCGACGACGAGAAGCACGCCGAGGAGCTCGCGGCCAAGGGCATCGGCTTCGTCGACTGCGGTGTCTCCGGCGGCGTCTGGGGCCTGGAGAACGGCTACGCGCTGATGTACGGCGGCGACAAGGAGCACGTCGCGGCCGTCCAGCCGGTCTTCGACGCCCTCAAGCCCGAGGGCGAGTTCGGCGCCGTGCACGCCGGCAAGGTCGGCGCCGGCCACTTCGCGAAGATGGTCCACAACGGCATCGAGTACGCCATGATGCAGGCCTACGCCGAGGGCTGGGAGCTCCTGGAGAAGGTGGACTCGGTCACCGACGTCCGCGAGGTCTTCCGGTCCTGGCAGGAGGGCACGGTCATCCGTTCCTGGCTGCTGGACCTGGCCGTCAACGCGCTGGACGAGGACGAGCACCTGCAGCAGCTGCGCGGCTACGCGCAGGACTCGGGCGAGGGCCGCTGGACGGTCGAGGCCGCGATCGACAACGCGGTGCCGCTGCCGGCGATCACCGCCTCGCTCTTCGCGCGCTTCGCGTCCCGCCAGGACGACTCCCCGCAGATGAAGATGATCGCCGCCCTGCGCAACCAGTTCGGCGGCCACGCGGTCGAGAAGAAGTAATCCACAACCGGTCCACAGATCCACAGGGTCTGTGGACCGACGGACCGCACACGACGGACCGCGCACCGCGGATCCACAGGGTGTGGATCCACAGCTCCACAGAGCAGAGCAGCAGCAGGAAGCCGGGGGAGGTCGGCGCCACATGCACGTTTCGCATCTCTCGTTGGCCGACTTCCGCTCGTACGCCCGGGCCGAGGTTCCCCTCGATCCGGGCGTCACCGCTTTCGTGGGTCCCAACGGCCAGGGCAAGACCAACCTCGTCGAGGCCATCGGCTACCTCGCGACCCTGGGCAGCCACCGCGTCTCCTCGGACGCGCCGCTCGTGCGCATGGGCGCGGAGCGGGCCGTCATCCGGGCCGCCGTCACCCAGGGCGAACGCTCGCAGCTGGTGGAGCTGGAGCTGAATCCAGGGCGCGCGAACCGGGCCCGGATCAACAGGTCCTCGCAGGTCAGGCCCCGGGACGTGCTGGGGATCGTACGGACGGTGCTGTTCGCGCCCGAGGACCTGGCGCTGGTCAAGGGAGACCCGGGGGAGCGGCGCCGCTTCCTCGACGAGCTCGTGACGGCGCGCTCCCCGCGGATGGCGGCGGTGCGCTCGGACTACGAGCGGGTGCTCAAGCAGCGCAACACCCTGCTGAAGTCGGCGGCGATGGCCCGCCGGCACGGCGGCCGCTCGATGGACCTGTCCACGCTCGACGTGTGGGACCAGCACCTGGCGCGCGTGGGCGCGGAGCTGCTGGCCCAGCGCCTCGACCTGATCGCGACGCTGCTGCCGCTGGCGGACAAGGCGTACGAGCAGCTGGCTCCCGGCGGCGGCCCGCTGGGCCTGGCCTACAAGGCCTCGGCCGGCGAGGCCGTGGACCGGGGCGAGGCGCGCACCCGCGAGGCGCTGTACGAGGTGCTGCTGGGCGCGCTGGGCGAGGTCCGCAAGCAGGAGATCGAGCGCGGCGTGACCCTGGTGGGACCGCACCGCGACGACGTGGTGCTGCGCCTGGGCGAGCTGCCGGCCAAGGGGTACGCGAGCCACGGCGAGTCCTGGTCGTACGCGCTGGCGCTGCGCCTGGCCTCCTACGAGCTGCTGCGCTCGGAGGGCAGCGAGCCGGTGCTGATCCTCGACGACGTGTTCGCGGAGCTGGACGCGCGGCGCCGGGAGCGGCTGGCGGAGCTGGTGGCGCCGGGCGAGCAGGTGCTGGTGACGGCGGCGGTCGACGACGACGTCCCCGGGGTGCTGGTCGGGACGCGGTTCGCGGTGTCCGGAGGCGAGGTGACCCGGCTGTGAGCGACAGGGCCGACAGGGCCGACAAGACACAGGGCGGCGGGGAGCTCGTGCGCAAGACCCCCGAGCCCTCGGGCGTGGACCTGGCCCGCCAGGCGCTGGCGGCCGCGCGGGAGCAGGCGCGCGCCCGGGGCAACGCGGCGACGGGCAAGAAGGGCCGCCAGCAGGGCCTGCGCTCGGGCGCCCGCGCGGACGGCCGGGACCCGATGCCGCTGATGGCGGCGCTGGACCGGCTGCGCACGGAGCGCGGCTGGGAGATGCCGATGGCGGTGGCGGGCGTGATGGAACGCTGGCCGGAGATCGTCGGCCCGGACATCGCGGCGCACTGCGTGCCGGCCACGTACGAGGACCGCGAGCTGGTCGTGCGCTGCGATTCCTCGGCCTGGGCGGCCCAGCTCAAGCTGCTGGCCCCGCAGCTGGTGGCGCGGCTCAACGCGGACCTGGGGCAGGGCACGGTCCGGCTGATCAAGGTGCACGGTCCGGGCGGCGGGCCGAAGCGGTACGGGCCGTTGCGCGCCCCGGGCAGTACGGGGCCGGGCGACACCTACGGGTGACCGGGGCCTCCCCCAGGCCCCCCCGCACTGCCCCGGCCCGGTTTCGCGCCAGGCCCGCGCGAGGGGCCGTACGAGTGACCAGTGACCCCGGGTACGCCCGGTGCGGCCGGCTGCGGGTGGCGTCCCTCACGGTAGCGGGAGGTTGACAGCCCGAAGCGCTCAATGCCCGTGTGAGCCTCTTTGGGCCCCTCCCTGGATATGGGGAGTCGGAGAGCGATGTTTCAGGGCGGCACATGAGGACTCAGGCACCGGCAAACGCCCATTCATGGGGGTGATACCGGTAGACTGAACGAGAATCCCGCGCACGCGCGGGATTCAGTCGAGTAAAGCTGACCACCGCTGACAAACGCAGATCGACGCAGCCGCTCCCGCTTGCATGCATGCCGGCCCGGAGTACGGCCTGTGCTGTGCCAGAAAGGGCGCTTCGTGGCCGATTCCGGCAACCCCAACGACAACCAGTCCACAGTCGGCCAGAACGGCGAGGTCACTTCCTCGTACGACGCCAGTGCCATCCAGGTCCTCGAGGGCCTGGACGCGGTCCGCAAGCGGCCCGGCATGTACATCGGCTCGACCGGTGAGCGCGGGCTCCACCACCTCGTCTACGAGGTGGTCGACAACTCGGTCGACGAGGCCCTGGCCGGGCACGCGGACACCATCGACGTGACGATCCTCGCCGACGGCGGCGTGCGCGTGGTCGACAACGGCCGAGGCATCCCGGTCGGCATCGTGCCGTCCGAGGGGAAGCCGGCCGTCGAGGTCGTGCTGACGGTCCTGCACGCGGGCGGCAAGTTCGGCGGCGGCGGCTACGCCGTCTCCGGCGGTCTGCACGGCGTCGGCGTCTCCGTCGTGAACGCCCTGTCGACCAAGGTCGCGGTCGAGGTCAAGACCGACGGCCACCGCTGGACCCAGGACTACAAGCTCGGTGTCCCGACGGCCGCCCTCGCCAAGAACGAGGAGACGTCCGAGACGGGCACCTCGGTCACCTTCTGGGCCGACGGCGACATCTTCGAGACGACCGAGTACTCCTTCGAGACGCTCTCGCGCCGCTTCCAGGAGATGGCCTTCCTCAACAAGGGCCTGACCCTCTCGCTGACGGACGAGCGCGAGTCGGCGAAGGCCACGATGGGCGCGGACACCGCCGAGGAGACCGACGACCAGCAGGCGCGCACGGTCAAGTACCACTACGAGGGCGGCATCGTCGACTTCGTGAAGTACCTGAACGCGCGCAAGGGCGAGCTGATCCACCCGACCGTCATCGACGTCGAGGCCGAGGACAAGGAGCGCATGCTCTCGGTCGAGATCGCGATGCAGTGGAACTCGCAGTACACCGAGGGCGTCTACTCCTTCGCGAACACGATCCACACGCACGAGGGCGGTACCCACGAAGAGGGCTTCCGCGCGGCGATGACGGGTCTGGTCAACCGGTACGCGCGCGAGAAGAAGTTCCTGCGCGAGAAGGACGACAACCTCGCCGGCGAGGACATCCGCGAGGGTCTGACCGCGATCATCTCGGTGAAGCTGGGCGAGCCGCAGTTCGAGGGCCA
>NZ_JBSGXB010000079.1:0-26283 GCF_053609185.1 Streptomyces sp. NPDC054956
GTGTGTTCGCTCAGCGGTTGGCGACGGCCTGCTTCACCAGCGTCCTGCCGAAGTCCCACATCAGCGCGCCACCGCCGTGCGCCTCGTCCATGACCTCGCGGAAGGCGCCGACGAACCGGTCGACGTCCGCCTCGTCCACGATCAGCGGCGGGATCAGCTTGATGACTTCGAGGTGGTCCCCGGAGACCTGCGTGAGGATGCGGTGCTTCTGCAGCAGCGGCACCACGACCATCTGCGCGAACAGCCCCTTGCGGGCCGCCTGCAGCATGGTCCACCGGCTCCGCAGCCCCAGCGAGGAGGGCCTGCCGAACTCGATGCCGATCATCAGCCCGCGTCCCCGCACCTCGTGCAGCAGCTCGTACTCGTCCACGAGCGCGGCGAGCCGGCCGCGCAGCAGGTCGCCCGTCGCGCGGGCGTTGGCGACCACCTGCTCGTCCTCCATGACGGAGAGCACCGCGAGCCCGGCGGCCATCGCCTGGGCGTTGGAGCCGAAGCTCGCGGAGTGGACGAGCACCCGGTCCATGGACGAGTAGACCTTCTTGAAGATCCAGTCCTTGCCCAGGGTGGCGCCGACCGGTACGTAGCCGCCCGAAAGGGCCTTGGCCACGCACACCAGGTCGGGTTCCACCCCGGCCTCGTGCTGGTAGGCGTAGAAGTCACCGGTCCGTCCGAGGCCGGTCTGCACCTCGTCCGCGATCAGCAGCGCCTTGTGCCGGCGCAGCAGCTCCTGCGCGGCGGGCAGGAAGCCGGGCGGGGCGGCCAGCACCCCCTTGCCCTGGATCGGCTCGACGACGAAGGCCGCCACGTCGCCCTTCTTCAGCTCCCGCTCCAGCGCGGCCAGGTCACCGAGGGCGATCCTGGTGTCGGGCAGCAGCGGGGCGAAGCCGTCGCGGAAGCCGCCTTCCCCGTTGACCGAGAGCGAGCCCGTGGTGAGCCCGTGGAAGGCGTGGTCGCAGTAGAGGACCCTGGGCCGCCCGGTGGCGTACCGGGCGAACTTCAGGGCGGTCTCCACCGCCTCGGTGCCGCTGTTGCCGAAGAAGACCCGGTCCAGGTGCGGGCTGTGGGAGAGCAGCTTCTCCGCCAGCAGCCCGGGCAGCGGCTGGCAGTCGAAGCGTGTGAGGTCGGCCAGCTGGGCGTCGAGGACGTCGTGCAGGGCCTGCCGGACCACCGGGTGGTGCCGGCCGAGGCCCATCACCCCGAACCCGGCCAGCATGTCGAGGTAGTCGTTGCCCTCGGCGTCCCAGAAGTGGGCTCCCTCGGCCCGCTCGTAGACCTTGTCGAAGCCGATGGTGTGCAGCATCCGGGGCAGCTGGTGGTTGAGGTGGCGGGCGTGCAGTTCGTACCGCTCGCCACCCCGCTCGGCCAGCAGGGCGCCGAGGTCGAAGCCCTTGCCCCGGCCGCCCTCCCCCGCGTGGCCCGTGCTCATGCCGGCTTGTCCCGGTTCCCGCCCACGGTCTCGCGGACCGCCCTCAGCGACTCCTTCAGCGACCCCATGGTGGCGAGGACGGCGGTGGGCTCGTACCCGCAGTGCGCCATGCAGTTCGCGCAGCGGGGGTCCTTCCCGCGGCCGTACTTGCTCCAGTCGGTGTCCTCGATCAGTTCCCGGTACGAGGGCACGTATCCGTCGCTCATCAGATAGCAGGGGCGCTGCCAGCCGAAGAGCGAGTAATTCGGAATGGCCCAGGCGGTGCAGGGGAAATCTGCCTTGCCTTCCAGGAAGTCCAGGAAGAGCGGGGAGTGGTTGAGCCGCCAGCGCCTCCGGTTGCCGCCCGCGAAGGCCTTCTTGAACAGTTCGCGGGTCTGTTCGACACCCAGGAAGTGTTCCTGGTCGGGGGCCTTTTCGTACGCGTAGGCCGGCGAGATCATCATCTCGTCCACCTGCAGGTCGTCATTGAGGTAGTTGAGCACCTCGATGATGGTCTGCGGGGTGTCCGTGTTGAAGAACGTGGAGTTGGTGGTCACCCGGAAACCGCGGCTCTTCGCCTCCTTGATGGCCGCGACCGCCTCGTCGAAGACGCCTTCCTTGGCCACCGATTCGTCGTGGCGCTCGCGCAGTCCGTCGATGTGCACGGCGAAGGCGAAGTACGGGGACGGGGTGAACTTCTCGATCTTCTTCCGGAGCAGCATGGCGTTGGTGCACAGGAATACGTACTTCCGCTTCGCCACCAACTGGCGCACGATCTCGTCGATCTGCGGGTGCATCAAGGGCTCGCCGCCGGCGATGGACACCATCGGCGCGCCGGATTCGAGTACGGCCCCGACGGCCTGGGCCACGGGCATGCGCTGCTTGAGCACCCCGGCGGGGTGCTGGATCTTCCCGCAGCCTTCGCAGGCGAGGTTGCAGGCGTAGAGCGGTTCCAGCTCGACGATCAGCGGAAACTTCTCACGCTTGCGCAGCTTCTGTTCGAGAAGATAGGTCCCGACCCTGATGGTCTGTCGCAGTGGCATTGCCATCTGGCTCACCTCCTGGGGAGCAGCAAAGAACGGTGCCAGTCATAGAACGCGGGCAGTACGGCACGCAGTACGCGAAAGGCCGATATTCCCCCCCGAACGGTGCCGATACGGACGAGCTCATGCTCCGGAGCGTCCACGATCACCCGGACGGCCGCAACCGGACGGTCCGCGCCGTCCGCGACGGGCCCGTCGCGGGTCGCGGTCCACAACGTGGCCGCGGATTCCATGTCGACCCCGATGGCGCCGGTGGCGCGCAGCTCCGCGCGCTCCTGGCCCCGGACGACGTGGTCGGATCCGGTCAGTGCGCCGAGGTGTACGGTCCGCCCGGGCAGGGCCCGGGACAGGGCCTCGGCGAGCAGGGCGGTACCGGCGCAGGCGACCGTGCCGCGCGGGTCCCGGGTCTCCTCGGCCACGATCAGGTCGCCGGGTCTCATGCCGGGCATCAGCCCGGCGCAGAATCCGGTGGCGAGCACGGCGGCCCCGCGCAGCGCCGGTTCGCCGAGCGCCCGGCTCACGGCGCGTTCGGCCGCGCGCGGACCCATGCCCGTGCGCAGGACCTCGTACCGCTCGGGCGCACCCGTCCCGCGCCCGCTGCGCAGGGCCGCCCGCTCGATGCGCAGCGCGCAGGCGACGAGCAGCGGGGGCGGCCGGTGCGGCGGGACCGGGGGGCCGGGCCTCATCGGGCCTCCCCGGCCGCCGGGACCGCACGCGCGGCGTGCGGGGCGCCGGCGTCCGCGTACCGGCCCTCCGGGCCGAACGGTTCTCCGTACAGGTAGCGGCCGAGCGCGGTGAGCGGGAAGACCTGCCGGTACAGGTGGTAGTTGATGGAGAAGTCCCAGGGGAAGCCGGTCCCGGTGAAGTACGGCTCGTCCCAGCTGCCGTCCTCGCGCTGGGTGGAGACGAGGTGGGCGATGCCCCGCTCGACGCTCTCGGAGTCGCGCTCCCCCGCCGACAGCAGCGCCATCAGCGCCCACGCCGTCTGGGAGGCGGTCGAGGCGCCCTTCCCGGCCCAGGACGGGTCCTTGTAGGAGCGCTGGTCCTCGCCCCACCCGCCGTCCGGGTTCTGTACGGATTCCAGCCAGCGCACGGCCCGCCGGATCGCGGGGTGCGAGGGGGCGAAGCCCGCCGCCGCCAGGGCCGGGACCACCGAGCCGGTGCCGTAGACGTAGTTGGTGCCCCAGCGGCCGAACCAGCCGCCCTCCGGCTCCTGTTCGGCGAGGAGCCAGGCGATGCCCCGCCGGGTGCGGGCGTCGCCCGCCTTGCCCTCGACGGCGAGCATCTCGACGACGTGCGCGGTGACGTCGGCCGAGGGCGGGTCGATGACCTCGCCGAAGTCGCAGAAGGGCAGTTTGTTGGGCAGGGGGCTGGTGTTGTCGGCGTCGAAGGCCCCCCAGGCACCGTTCTTCGACTGCATGCCCAGGTTCCAGGACACCCCGCGGGCGATGGCCGCCTCGACGCGTGCCGGATCGGGGTGCTTGACCCGGCGCAGCGCGAGGACGACCTCGGCGGTGTCGTCGATGTCGGGGTAGGTGTCGTTGTGGAACTCGAACGCCCAGCCGCCCGGGGCCAGTCCGGGCCGGCGCACGGCCCAGTCCCCGCTGCGCGTGATCTCCTCGCCGAGCATCCAGTCGGCCGCCTTGACCAGGGCGGGGTGGTCGGGGCGCACCCCGGCGTCGGCCAATGCGATGGCGGCCAGGCAGGTGTCCCACACCGGGGACTGGCAGGCCTCGATCATGCGGGAGCCGTCCGGGCGCCAGACGGCGAACCGGTCCAGGGACTCCAGTCCGGCCCGCATCACGGGGTGTCCGAGGTCGTAGCCGAGCAGGTGCAGGGCGATGACGGAGTACACGGCGGGCGGCTGGATCCCGCCCCAGCAGCCGTCGTTCTCCTGGCGCTCCACGATCCAGCGGCCGGCGCTCGCCATGGCCGCCGCGCGCAGCCGGCGCGGGGCGAACCGGCGGTAGAGGTGCAGCGCCCTGTCCATCCGCTGGAAGGCGCCTCCCCAGGTGGTGACGGGGTCGGGCCGCTTGGGCGGGTAGGGCCTGCGCGCGTCGGTGTGCAGCTCGTCCAGGGCGAAGGGGGCCGGGCGGACGGGGCGCAGGGCCGAGACGATGGTGAGGGGGACGATGGTCTGCCGGGCCCAGCAGCCGAAGTCGTAGATGTTCAGCGGCACCCAGGAGGGCAGGAAGACCAGCTCGGGCGGGAGTTCGGGCAGGTGGTCCCATTTCCACCAGCCGAAGAGCGCGAGCCAGATCCGGGTGAAGACGCGGGCGGCGGCGATCCCCCCGTGGCCGCGGATCCACGCCGAGGCGCGGGCCATGTGCGGGGCGTCGGGCGCGTCCCCGGCGAGGCGCAGGGCCACGTAGGCCTCGACGGTGGCGGACAGGTCGGCGGGGCCTCCGTGGAAGGTGGCCCAGGTGCCGTCGGAGTGCTGCTCGCCGCGGACGAACAGGGCGGCGGCCCGTGTGGTGGCCTCGTCCCGGATGCCGAGGAACTGGCGCAGCAGGAGGTCCTCGGCGTCCATGGTGACGTTGGTCTCCAGGTCGCCCTTCCACCAGCCGGCCTCGTCCTGCCGGTCGAGCAGGTTGCGCACCGCTCTGGCGGTGGCTTCCTGAACGCCGCGGACCGGGCCGCGGGCGCCGCCCGGCATTCGGGCGGGTCCGGCGTCGTCGGCATCCGCGCCGGCTCCGCCGTCGGTCGTCGCTGTCATGGCTTCCCCTTTGCGTGCAGTGTCCTCTGCTGTCATCCGCTGTACTGGGGGTTGCCGTCGACCGGTACTACCAGCAGGCAGTACCGGCCGGCGACTCGCGATTCATATGCGTGATCGGGTGGCGATCACCTCTTGCGCACGACGACGAAGTCGGCGAGCGCCACGAGCTGGTCGCGCACGTTCGGGTTCATGTCCACGTCGTCGAGGGCCTTGATCGCCACCGCGTGCTGGCGGCGCGCCTCGTCGGCGGTCCACTGGCGGCCGCCCGCGGCCTCGATGAGCGCCGCGCGGGCCGCGAACTCCTCCTCGGAGAAGTTCTCGAAGTCGTTGCTCTTGGCGTCGGCGGCGAGCAGTTCGGCGAGTTCCTCGCTGGCCGGGCCGCCGGCCGCGAGGGCGGCGACGACGGGCAGCGACTTCTTGCGCTGGCGCAGGTCGCTCCAGGTCTGCTTGCCGGTGGACTCCGGGTCGCCCCAGATGCCCAGGAGGTCGTCGACGGCCTGGAAGGCGAGGCCGAGGTGGTAGCCGTACTCCTCCAGCTTGTCGGCCGTACGGTCGTCCGCGCCGCCGAGCACGGCGCCGATGGAGACCGCGCAGGCGAGCAGGGCGCCGGTCTTGTTGCCCTCCATCTCCAGGCATTCCTCGACGCTGACGCTCTCGCGGTGCTCGTAGGAGATGTCCTGCGCCTGGCCGTCGATGAGCTTGCGCGAGGCGGTGGTCAGGCGCATCGCGGCGCGTCCCGCCTCGACCGTGCCGAGCTCCAGAAGCACCTCGTTGGCGAGGGCGAAGAGCGCGTCGCCGACGAGGATGGCCAGGGCCGGCCCGTGGACCTTCCAGACGGTGTCGCGGTGGCGGCGCTGCTCGTCGCCGTCCATCAGGTCGTCGTGCAGCAGCGAGAAGTTGTGGACGAGCTCGACGGCGACGGCGCCCGGGATGCCGACCTCTGCCGTGGCGCCCGCGGCCTCGGCGGAGAGCAGCGCGAGGGCGGGGCGGACGGCCTTGCCGCCGTCGCCGTCCGCCGGGTTGCCCTGGGCGTCGATCCAGCCGAAGTGATAGGCGGCGACGGTGTCCATGGGCGCGGCGAGCCGGTCCACGGCGGCGCGGAGGGCGGGCGTCGAGAGCGTGCGGCCGCGTTCCAGGAGGGCGAGCGTGTCCGCCTTCTCCCCACCGGCCGTGCCCGTGCTGGCGTCCGTGTTCTCGACGGCCGGATTCCCCGGGTTCACTGGCTCTCCTCTGGTTCCTGTACGTACTGCGGTGCGTGCTGCTGCGGTACCCGTGGTGCTGATGGTGCGGGTACCGATGGTGCCGGTGGTCGTCATGCCGCCTCCTGCAAGGGGTGTTCGCGATGGCGGCCCAGCATCCCGAGCGCGGCATGAGCCGCACTCAGTCCGCTGCGGACGGCGCTCTCCATGGTCGCGGGCCAACCCGTCGCGGTCCACGCACCGGCGAGGTAGAGGCCCGGCGTGTCGGTCCGCGCGCCGGGTCGCAGGCGCCCGACGCCGGGGGTGGGGGCGAACGTCGCGGTCCGCTCCCGGGTGACGAAGAAGTCCCGGACCTTGGCTCCGCGCGCGGCGGGCAGCAGCCGTTCCAGCTCGGGCAGGTACTTGGCGCGCAGGACCGAGACGGGCTCGTCGATGTCCTCGTGGGCGACGGACTGGGACAGGGCCAGGTACTGGCCGCCGTCGGGGAGCCCGGAGGAGTCGGTGCGGTCGAAGACCCACTGGACCGGGGAGCCGAGCGCCGCGAAGAACGGCTGCTTGAGCACCTTTCGGTCGTATACGACGTGCACGTTGAGGATCGGCGCGGTGCCGATGTCGAGGAGCTTGTCCGGGTCGGCGAGCGCGCCGGCCGGGAGCAGCCCGTGCGCCTCGCGCTGCGGTACGGCCAGGACGACGGCGGCGGCCTCCAGCGACTCCTGCTCGGTGTCGACCCGCCAACCGCCCTCCGCCGTACGGGAGATGCCGGTGACCCGGGTGCGCAGTTCGGTGCGGACCCCGGCCGCGTCCAGGGCCTTGCGGGCGAGGGTGTCGTGCAGGTCGCCGAGGGGTACGCGGGCCCAGCCGATGTCGGCCGCGCCGTTCTCGGAGAGCAGGCCGGTCTTGAAGACCATGGCGGCCAGGCCCAGCGAGGAGTGCTCGGCGGTCGCGTTGAGGGTGGCGATGCCGACGAGGTCCCACAGCGCCTCGATGGTGCGCGGGCTCTGGCCGTAGCGGGCGAGCCAGGTCGCGAAGTCCAGGCCGTCGAGGGCCGGGTCGGCGGGGTCGAGGCGGCGCAGCGCGAGGGCGGCGCGCCCGACGCTCGCCCGTTCGGCGAGCGAGAGGTGGGGGTAGCGGGCCAGCGAGCCGGCCAGGTGCAGCGGTACGGGCAGAGCGCTGCGGCGCAGCCGGCCGAGCCGGGGGCCGCCGGGGTGGGCGACGTCCAGGACGGGTACGTCGAGCCGGTCCTGGAGGGGCGCCAGGTCGGCGCCCCCGACGCGGTCGAGGAACCACCGGTAGGCGGTGCAGCAGCGCAGGTAGACGTGCTGGCCGTTGTCCACGGTCAGGTCGCCGCGCTTGAAGGAGAACGCGAGGCCGCCGAGCCTGGGCCGGCCCTCCAGCAGGGTCACCCGCAGACCCGCGTCGGCGAGTTCCAGCGCGGTGGTGACGCCGGCGAGACCACCGCCGACGACCACGGCGTGCTGCCCGGTCATACGTCCTCCTCCGTCGCTCCGACAGACGCCGCGGCGCGCGGCGGGGTTGCCTCGCGCGGCACTGGCGTTCGGTTCGCGGGCCCGGCCGGGCGGCCCGCCGCCATCAGAGCCGCCTCCTGGTGCTCTGGCGCGAGATGGTCCGGGCGTCGAGCCCGGAGAGCCCGCGGACGGCCACGTACGCCTTCTCGTGCGGCGGCAGCGAGACCCGGCCGCGGAGCACGGCCTCGGGCTCGCGCTCGATGCGGTCCAGCAGGCGCCGGTAGATGCCGGCCATGGCGGCGACACAGGCGCCGCTGCGCCGGTCGAGCATGGGCAGCAGCCGGTAGCCCTCGACGAACAGGGCGCGGGCGCGCCGCACTTCGTGGTGGACGAGCCCGTCGAAGTCGGAGCCGGCGGGCATCCGGTCGCTGTGGAAACCGTCCGAGCAGCCGAACTTGGCGAGGTCCTCGGCGGGCAGGTAGGTGCGCCCGTTGCCCGCGTCCTCGCGTACGTCCCGCAGGATGTTGGTGAGTTGCAGGGCGAGGCCGAGGGTGTCGGCGTACTCCCCGGCCCGCGCGGCGTCGTGCGCGCCGGGGGCGGTGCCGAACACGCCGAGCGAGAGCCGGCCGATGGCTCCGGCCACGCAGCGGCAGTAGACCTTGAGGTCCTCCCAGGTCTCGTACGTCTCTCCGCGCACGTCCATCAGGACGCCGTCGATGAGCTCGTCGAGGCCTTCGAGCGGGATCGGGAAGCGGGCGGCGGCGTGCGCGAGGGCGACGGCGACCGGGTCGGTGTCGTCCTCGTCGATCTCCTCGGCGCGGATCCGGCCGAGGAGGGTACGGGTCTCCTCCAGCCGGGCCAGCTTGACCTCGGGCGGCAGGGTGCCGTCGCCGATGTCGTCGACCCGCCGGGAGAAGGCGTACAGCGCGGACATCGCCTGCCGCTTGTCGGCGGGCAGCAGCCGGATCCCGTAGGCGAAGTTGCGCGCCTGCGCGCCGGTGACGGCCTCGCAGTAGCTGTAGGCCGCCGAAACCGGTGCGGACATTGCTGTGGGAGCGGACGGGGCGCCCGGTGCGGACGCGTGTGTGGGGCCCTCCACGGTCGGGCTCACCCCTTTCTCGGCGCTGTGCGCAGGACGGCGGCCACCTCGCGGAGCAGGCCGCGCTTGGTGGGCTTGGGGGGACCGGTCAGGACGTCGAAGCCGGCGGCGGTGACGGCTCCGAGGGCGGCGCGCCCTCCTCCCACGAACCCGGCGAGCAGCAGCCGCAGCCTTCCGTCGACGCTGCCCACGAGCGGTGTGCCCTCGTTCAGGAGGTCCCGCGCGCGTTCGGTTTCGAAGGCGATCAGGGAGCGTACGGACGCTCCGGCGGTCGGGGCCCTCAGGTCGGCCTCGGCCACGTGGAAGCGGCGCATGTCCTCGCCCGGGAGGTAGATCCGGTCGCGGCCGAGGTCCTCGGCGACGTCCTGGAGGTGTTCGGCGATCTGCAGGGCGGTGCAGACGGCGTCGGAGCGGCGGATCCGCTCGGGGGTGGCGGTGCCGGTGAGCTGGAGCACGAGGCGGCCCACCGGGTTGGCGGAGAGCTCGCAGTAGCCGAGCAGGTCGCCGTACGTCTCGTAGCGCGCGACCCGCTGGTCCTGGCGGTTGGCCTCGATGAGTCCGAGGAACGGCTCGCGGGTGAGCCCGTGATCGCGTACGACGGGCTGCAGGGCCAGCATGAGGGGATGGCGCGGGGGGCCGTCCGTGCCGCCGAACACGCGGTGGAGGTCGGCCTCGAAGGCGTCGAGCATGGCCAGCCGGTCGTCCGCGGCGGCGGGGTCGAGGCCGAGGAGGACGGCGTCGCGGCCGCCCGGGGCGAGGTCGCCGTCGCCGATGTCGTCGACCAGGCGGGCGTACCCGTAGACCGCCATCAGTCCCTCGCGCCAGGCGCGGGGCAGGAAGGCGGGGGCGACGGGGAAGTTCTCGGTCCGGGCCTTGTCGAGGGTCGCGCCCGTCACGGAGGAGGGGGCGCCGAAGGTGCCGGGGGGTTCGGGGACCGCGTGCGGCCGGGGGCTGATGCCGTGCCCCGGGGTCACCGCCCGCCGCCCGTGGCGGGGACGGCCGTCGTGCCTGGGGGCCGGAGAATTCCCGTAGCCATTGCCGTCACATCTCCCGTTCTACACTGCCAAGCCAATACATCCCATTCCGGACACGCCGCCGGGATTTCCCCGGGGTGTCCCAGGCTATTCACCTGTATGGAATCGTCCCCTCTTGCCCGCGATTGGGGACTGGCCCAGCTTACGCTGTACAACGGCGCGACGGCTCGACGGGTATTCGGTCCACTACCGAATGTCGCCCGCGCAAATGACGCTCCGCCCCACTTCGGGGCATGCGACGGCCCCCGCCGCGCGAAGCGGCGGGGGCCGGCGGCGGTCCGTCAGCTGGTCGCCTTCTCGTATGCCGAGACGACTTCCTCGGTGGGACCGTCCATCAGGAGTTCGCCCCGCTCCAGCCACAGCACCCGGTCGCAGGTGTCGCGGATGGAGTTGTTGTTGTGGCTCACCAGGAATACGGTTCCGGCGGCCTTGCGCAGTTCGCGGATGCGCTCCTCGGAACGCACCTGGAACTTGCGGTCACCGGTGGCCAGCGCCTCGTCGATCATCAGGACCTCGTGGTCCTTCGCCGCGGCGATGGAGAAACGCAGTCGTGCGGCCATGCCGGAGGAGTAGGTGCGCATCGGCAGGGAGATGAAGTCCCCCTTCTCGTTGATGCCCGAGAAGTCGACGATGCCCTGGTAGCGCTCCTTGACCTGCTCCCGGGTCATGCCCATCGCGAGGCCGCCGAGGACCACGTTGCGCTCACCGGTGAGGTCGTTCATGAGCGCCGCGTTGACACCCAGCAGCGAGGGCTGGCCGTCGGTGTAGACCTTGCCCTCCTCGCAGGGCAGCAGACCCGCGATGGCGCGCAGCAGGGTGGACTTGCCGGAGCCGTTGGAGCCGATGATGCCGATGGCCTCGCCGCGGTACGCCGTGAAGGTCACCCCGCGCACGGCGTGGACCCGGCGGACGCCCGGCGCGTCGCGCTTGCCCCGGCGGACTATCTTGCTCAGCGCTGCGGTGGCGCTGCCCTTGCCGGAGCTGCCGGTGTTGACCCGGTACACGATGTGCACGTTGTCGGCGATGACGGTGGGGACGTGCCCCCGCTTGATCTCAGCCACGGCCGTAACGCTCCTCAGCCTTCCAGAAGTACACGAAGCCGCCGACGCCGATCAGGACCGCCCAGCCCGCGGCGAAGGCCCAGACGTGGGGCGGCAGGTTCTCGCGGCCGTAGTCGTCGATGAGCGCGAAGCGGACCAGGTCCATGTAGATCGCGGCCGGGTTCCACTGGAGCACGTCGGCGATCCACGCGGGCTTGTCCTTGAGCATCTCGCTGATCGAGAACATGACGCCGGAGGCGTACATCCACGTGCGCGTGACGAACGGCATGAGCTGCGCGAGGTCGGGGGTCTTGGAGCCCATCCGGCCGAAGATCAGCGCGAGGCCGGTGTTGAAGGCGAACTGGAGCACCAGCGCCGGGACGACCAGCAGCCAGGACAGCTGCGGGTAGTTGCCGAAGCCGACCGTGACGACGAGCACGACGATCATCGAGAACAGCAGCTGCTGGAGCTGCTGCAGCGAGAACGAGATCGGCAGCGAGGCGCGCGGGAAGTGGAGGGCGCGGACCAGGCCGATGTTGGCCGGAATGGCTCTGACGCCGGCCATCAGCGAGCTCTGCGTGAAGGTGAAGACGAAGACGCCGATCACCAGGAAGGGGATGTAGTCGTGCTTGTTGATGCCACGGCCGGCGTCGAGGATCAGACCGAAGATCAAGTAGTAGACCAGGGCGTTCAGCAGTGGGGTCGCCACCTGCCAGATCTGGCCGAGCTTCGCCTGGCTGTACTGGGCCATCAGCTTGGCGCGGGAGAACGCCATGATGAAGTGGCGCCGGTCCCACAGCTGCCGTACGTATGCGACCAGACCCGGCCGGGCTCCACTGACGGACAGGCCGTACTTCCTGGCGAGCTCCGCGGGGGTCAGCCCCGCGTCTTCGGACGGCGGCTTGCTCGTGGCGAGGGCGCCGTCCTGGGTTGTGTCACTCACAAGATGAAACTTTCCGTCTTCATGATGCGGCAGAAGGTGGCATCGGGCCTGAGGCAATCGGAACGTGATCGCGCCATGTTCTCAGACGCGGGGTGTCAGATGACAGGCGGTCGGCCCAGCCGGGTCAGCCGCCAGACCGTACGCCATTTCATGGGGCGCCGGGGACCGCAGGAAGTGGTCCAACCCTCCTTGAACCCGCCGAACCAGGCCTTGAGCGCGGGTGCCGAAGGCCTGCGCAGGAGCGTCAGAACGAGCCAGACGCCCACGTAGACCGGAACCAGCGGGGCGGGCAGGTTGCGGCGGGCGAGCCACACCCGGTTGCGGGCCACCATACGGTGGTAGACCGCGTGCCGGGAGGGGGCCGTCGTGGGGTGGAGCAGCACCATGTCCGCGCGGTAGTCGATCAGCCACCCGGCGTCGAGCGCCCGCCAGGCCAGATCGGTTTCCTCGTGGGCGTAGAAGAACTCCCCGGGCAATGCGCCGACCTGCTCGAACACCTTCGTGCGGACGGCGTTGGCGCCGCCCAGGAAGGTGGTCACGCGCGAGGAGCGCATCGGGTCGGAGGCGCGCAGCCGGGGCACGTGACGGCGCTGGGTCTCGCCGGTCTCCGGATCGGCGATCCGGAAGCTGACGATGCCGAGCGCGGGGTCCTCGGCGAAGGCCTGCCGGCACAGCTCGGCGGTGTCGGTGCGCTCCAGCAGCCCGTCGTCGTCGAGGAAGAGCAGGGCGTCCACATCGCTGCCGCCGGGGCCGAAGGCCTCGATGCCGACGTTGCGTCCGCCGGGGATGCCCAGGTTCTCGGGCAGCTCGACGACGCGTACGCCCGCCGACGGGTCCGCCAGCCCGGGGAGCTCGACTCCCTGGCCCACGACGACGACCTCGACGGGGGCGCCTTCCTGCCGGGCCACCGAGTCCAGCAGCGCCTTGAGCTCGTCGGGGCGGTTGCCCATGGTGATGATGACGGCGCCCAGCCGCATCGGGGCCGTCACTTGAGCCTGCTGGAGGCCAGGACCGACACCAGGTGCAGCACCGTCTGCAGCAGTGCGATGCCCGCCAGGACGGCGACGCCGAGACGGGAGAAGTACAGGTCGCCGCGGACCTGGTCCACGACGGCCAGCACCAGGATCAGCAGCGAGGCCTCGATGCCGAGGACCAGGCGGTGGAACTTGAGCGCTGCGGCGGCCCGGCGGGCGAGCGCCATGCCGGACGAGCGCGGCGTGGCCGCCGCGTCCTTGACCACGGGCTTGCCGGCCTGGTGGCGGGCGACGCCGACCAGGTCGGTCTCGGCCTTGATCAGGATCGCGCCGAGCGCCGCGAGGGTGCCGAGGAACGCCCACAGCCAGTCGATGCGCCCGCCGCCCCACAGGTCGGCGGCGCGCAGGCCGAAGCCGACCAGCACCGCCGCGTCGCACAGGTACGCGCCGACGCGGTCCAGGTAGACCCCGGACAGCGAGAACTGCTTCTTCCAGCGGGCGACCTCGCCGTCGACGCAGTCGAGCAGCAGGTAGAGCTGGACCGCGACCACGCCGAGGACGGCGCCCCAGACGCCCGGCACCAGCAGGGCCGGGGCCGCGAGCACGCCGGCGAGGGTCATCACGTAGGTCAGCTGGTTCGGCGTGACCTTGGTGGTGACCAGGAGGCGGGTGATGCGCAGGGAGATCTCGCGCATGTAGAGGCGCCCGCCCCAGTGCTCGCCGCTGACCCGGTCCTTGACGCCCGCCGGGTGAACGACGGGCCGGAGTTCAGCTACGGATGGTCTTGGCATAGTCGGCGTATGCGTCCCTGATCTCGGCTGCGGACAAGTTGAGGTGCTCCAGGACGGTGAAGCGTCCCGGACGGGTCTGGGGGGCGTACTCCACGGCCGCGACGAACTCGTCGACGCTGAAGCCGATCTCCTCGGGGAGGACCGGCAGGCCGTGCCGGCGCAGCACCTCGACGAAGAGCCCGGACTGCTCCTTGGCCCCCCGCAGGTGCATGGCGAAGGCGGCGCCGAGGCCGACCTGCTCCCCGTGGAGCGCCGAGCGCCCGGGGTACAGCAGGTCGAAGGCGTGGCTGATCTCGTGGCAGGCGCCGGACGACGGGCGGGTGTCCCCGCTGATCGCCATGGCGATGCCGGAGAGGACGAGCGCCTCGGACAGCACGGTGAGGAACTCGTCGTCGCCGACCGTGCCGGGGTGGCGCAGCACGGACTCGCCCGCGGTACGGGCCATGGCGGCGGCCAGGCCGTCGACGGGCTCGGCGTTGAGGCGGTGCGAGAGCTCCCAGTCGGCGATGGCCGAGATGTTGGAGATCGCGTCGCCGATGCCGGCCCGGACGAACCGCGCCGGGGCCTCCTTGATGACGTCGAGGTCGACGACCATCGCGATCGGCATGGGGACTCCGTAGGAGCCCCGGCCGTTGTCGTTGTCCAGGATGGACACCGGCGAGCAGATGCCGTCGTGGGAGAGGTTGGTGGCGACGGCCACCATGGGCAGCCCGACCCGCGCCGCGGCGTACTTCGCCACGTCGATGATCTTGCCGCCGCCCAGGCCCACGACGGCGTCGTAGCGGCGGCCCTTTATGTCGTCGGCGAGCTTGACCGCGGAGTCGATGGTCCCGTCGACGACGGGGTACCAGTCGGCGTGCGGCAGTACGGGCTCCAGCTTGGCGCGCAGCACCGCGCCGGAGCCGCCGCTGATCGCGATCGCGAGCTTGCCGGAGGTGGAGACGCGCTGGTCGGCCAGGAGGCCGGCCAGATCGTCCATCGCCCCGCGGCTGATGTCGACGACGACGGGTGAGGGGATGAGCCGCGTCAGTACTGGCATGCGATCGTCCGGCCCTTGGCGAGGTCGTCGTGGTTGTCGATCTCGACCCACTTGACGTCGCCGATGGGGGCCACGTCGATGGTGAAACCGTCATCGACGAGCTGCTGGTAGCCGTCCTCGTAGTAGAGGTCGGGGTCGCGCTCGAAGGTGGTCTTCAGGGCCTCGGCCAGGGCCTCGGCCGCCTCGGGCTCGATGAGGGTGACACCGATGTACTCGCCGGTCGCGGTGGCGGGGTCCATCAGCTTGGTGATGCGCCGCACGCCCGCGTCGCCGTCGGTGATGACCTTCATCTCCTCGTCGGCCAGGTGCTTGACCGTGTCGAGGGCGAGGATGATCTTCTGGCCCTGGCCGCGGGCGGCCAGCAGGGTCTTCTCGACGGAGACCGGGTGGACGGTGTCGCCGTTGGCGAGGATCACGCCCTGCTTGAGGACCTCACGCGCGCACCACAGGGAGTAGGCGTTGTTCCACTCCTCGGCCTTGTCGTTGTCGATCAGCGTGATCTTGACGCCGTACTTGGCCTCCAGCGCCTCCCGGCGCTCGTAGACGGCTTCCTTGCGGTAGCCGACGACGATGGCGACCTCGGTGAGGCCGACCTCGGCGAAGTTGCCGAGCGTCAGGTCGAGGACCGTGATGCTCTCCTCGTCGCCTTCGGGGCCGACGGGCACGAGGGCCTTGGGCAGGGTGTCGGTGTAGGGACGCAGGCGGCGTCCGGCACCGGCAGCGAGGACGAGGCCGATCATGCTGGTTCTCCTTCGTCATGTACGGCGGGTGCCCCGGAGGAAACCCAGAAGCGGATGCTCTCCACGAGCACCACCAGTGCCACGAACACGGCCATGGCCGTGAGCGCGACGGGGAAGTCTGCGGCGCGCGATGCCAGGACGGCGGCCAGGACCGTGGTCACCAGGACCCGGCCTTCGTGCCCGCCGGTCGTCCGCACCAGCCAGTGCGGGGGCGCGCCGGTGCCACCGCGGATGCGGTACACCGTGTCGTAGTGATGGTAGGCGACCGCCGCGACCAGTCCGAATGCCGCGGGAAGGGCCCCGGGGACGTCCGCCTTGGCGGCGAGGATCAGCACGGTGGTGTACTCGGCTGCCCGGAAGACGGGCGGCACGAGCCAGTCGAGGGCTCCCTTGAGGGGGACCATGACGGCGCCGCCGGCGAAGAAGGCGTAGAGCCCGGCCGCGATGACCGTGCCCCAGCTGCCGAACGGCAGCTGCCAGGCGCCGTAGAGGAGCTGCGCCGAGGCCAGCACCGCGATGCCGAGGGTCCCCGGGGACTTGGCCCGTACGCGGTGGAGCGCCCCGGCGACCAGTTCGGCGACCGGACCGGAGTCGGTGAGGTCCGCGAGCGCCTGTGCGGCCCGGTCGGTACGGGTCGCCTTGCGGGTCAGCGAGCGCAGGACCCGGCCGGCGGTGGTGTAGAGCGCGCCGAAGGCGCAGCCGACGAGCAGGGCGTAGAAGACGGTCCGGGGGGTGGTGACGGCGGTCAGGACCGCGATCATCGCCCAGCGCTCACCGATCGGCAGGATGATCATCCGCCGTACCCAGACCGTCCAGCCGACGCTGTCGAGCTTGTCGGAGAGGGCGGCGGTGGGGCTCGTATTGGCGGTGGCGTCGTGGTTGGCCTCGTTGAAGGCGAAGTCCACGACGTGCCGGCAGGTCATCAGGATCATGGCGCCGAGCGCGAGGGCCCAGACGTCGTCGCCGTTTCTGGCCGCGCCGAGCGCGAGGCCCGCGTAGAAGGAGTACTCCTTGGCGCGGTCGAAGGTCGCGTCGAGCCAGGCGCCCATCGTCGAGTACTGGAGCGAGTAGCGGGCGAGCTGCCCGTCGGTGCAGTCCAGGACGAAGGAGAACAGGAGCAGCACGCCGGCCGTGACGTAGCCCCAGCGGTCGCCGGTGGCGGCGCAGCCGGCCGCGATCAGCGCGGTGATCAGGGAGGCGGTGGTGACCTGGTTCGGGGTCAGGCCGCGGCGCGCGCACCAGCGGGCGATGTAGCGCGAGTACGGGCTGATGAAGAAGGTGGTGAAGAACCCGTCGCGGGACTTCACGGCGGTGCGCAGCCGGACGGCCTCGTCGTCGACGGCGGCCACCGCGGCGGTCGCCGCCTCGCGCTCGGCGGCGGTCGTCGGGACGGCGGCGACCAGGGTGCCCAGTTCGGGGCGCTGGACGGTGGTGCCGGCGGCCTCGACGGCGGCGGCGAGCCGGTCCGCGTACGGGCCGGTCCCCCCGGCCGGGAGCGCGGCGGCCCTGTCCAGGGCCGCGCGGGCGCCCGGCTGTACGGCGAAGGCTCCGGTGACGGCGCAGGCGTCGAACCGCGGGTCGGTCAGCGCGAGCCGCAGCGCGTGCGCGTGGCCCACGAAGGCGCTGTCGACGACGGCCACCCGCTGGTCGGCGGGTACGAGGGCCAGGGCGTCGGCGGTGTCGCGCGGGGTGGCGGCGGGGCGGACGTCGAAGCCGAGGGAGCGCAGCTCGTCGGCGAGCGGCGATCCGGGCACCGGCTGGCCGGTAAGGATGACGGTCGGCAGACGAACTCACTCCTTGCACGCACACGGGACGTGCGCCAGGGGGGCGGCGGCACGTCGGCAGAGGCTATCGGATGAACGGAAGGAGGGGTTCACCACCCGTTTACACCCCGATAAGCCGAATATTCCGGGGCCGTGGGCCCTGAGGCGATCATCATTGACGAGAACGCCGGGGGACTCAAACCGCCTCGATGCTAGGCTGCATCGCAGACGTGTACGGGCACCGCCCATACGTCCGAAGCGCCTGATATGTCACATACGGAACCGAGCGAGGAAGAGGTGGGTTGATGACCGTCGCAGAGGTCGCGGCCACGGGCAGCGACGCACTCCGGCACATCCCCTCTTCCTTCCGGGCATCCGGCCAGGCCTGACCCTTTCTCGGCCTCGTCGGCCGGAGCCCTCGTTCAAGGGTTCACGTTGACCGACATCACCGCCAACACCGAGTTCTTCGAGTCCTTCATGGAACTGCACCGGGGCCTGCCCCGGCAGTCCCCCGGATCCGAGGCCACCACCCGTCACCTGCTGTCCCTGTGCGGACCGCTGCCCGAGCGGCCGCGCGTCCTCGATCTGGGCTGCGGTCCGGGCCCCAGCGCCCTGCTGCTCGCGGCCGAGGCCGGCGCCCGGGGCGCCGACGTCACCGCCGTCGACCTGTACCCGGGCTTCCTCGACGAGGTGCGCGCCGGCGCCGCGGCACGCGGGCTCGCCGACCGGGTCCACGCCGTCAAGGCGGACATGGGCGACCTCCCCTTTCCGGATGGTTCCTTCGACCTCCTGTGGGCCGAGGGTTCCGCCTACAACATCGGCTTCGCCACCGCGCTCGCGCGGTGGAAGCGGCTCCTCGCGCCCGGCGGCACGATCATGCTGAGCGAGTGCGAATGGACCGTCGACGAGCCCTCCGCCGGGGTCCGCGCCTTCTGGGACCCGCACTACGCGCTGCGCTCCACCGCCCGCAACCTGGCCGCGATCCAGGCCGCCGGATACCGGGTGCTCGGCGTCGTCCACCAGCCCGACTCCGACTGGGCCGCGTACTACGGCCCGCTCGGCGAGCGGGCCGCCGGGGCTCCGGAGCCTTCCGGGCCGCAGGCCGCGGCCGCGCTGGGCTTCGTACGCGAGGAGATCGACGTACGGGAGCGGTACGGGCACGAGTACGGGTACACGGCCTACGTCCTGCGCCCGGTCACGGCCGGCGACGGCGACGCCTGGCCCACGCGGCCGGAGACCCCGGCCGACGCGGCCGCCGTCCACGCGCTGAACTCGGCGGCCTTCGAGACCCGCGCCGAGGCGGACCTCGTGGACGCGCTGCGGGCGGACGAATCCTGGCTGCCCGGCCTCTCCTACGTGACCGAGGGCCCGGACGGGTCGGTCGCGGCGCACGCCCTGTTGACCCGGTGCGAGGTGGACGGGGCGGCGGCGCTCGCGCTCGCGCCGGTGGCCGCCGATCCCGCGCTCCAGCGTTCGGGCGCGGGCAGCGCGGTCGTACGAGCGCTGCTCGACGCGGCCCGCGAGCGCGGGGAATCGCTGGTCCTGGTCCTCGGGCATCCCGAGTACTACCCGCGCTTCGGTTTCGTGCCGGCTTCGCGCTACGGGATCCGGGCGCCCTTCGAGGTGCCCGACGAGGCGATGATGGCGCTGGTGCTCGACGACGGCGTGCCCGTTCCGGCGGGCACGATCCGGTATCCGGCCCCGTTCGGGATCTGACGCACGGCCCGGCAAACGGTCCGGCACAGGGCCTCGCGCACGGCCCGGCCCGCGGCCTGACGCGCTGAACGCGCTCCGCCCCCCGCCGCTTATCACGTGGCGGGGGGCGGACATGCGCGGATCCAGGAAGTCAGGGGTAGTCGCTTTTGTACGGCAGACTGAAGGCCGAAGTCCGAAGCGAAGGATGGGTATGCCGACCACACCAGCCACCGCCGCGAACAGCGCGTCCACCGGCACCGGCACTCAAGAACCGATCATGCTCGAACTGGTCGACGAGTCCGGCAGCACCATCGGCACGGCGGAGAAGCTCTCCGCCCACCAGGCCCCCGGTCTGCTGCACCGCGCGTTCTCCGTGTTCCTCTTCGACGAGCAGGGCCGCATGCTGCTCCAGCAGCGCGCCCTGGGGAAGTACCACTCCCCCGGCGTCTGGTCGAACACGTGCTGCGGTCACCCCTACCCGGGAGAGTCGCCCTTCGCGGCGGCGGCCCGGCGGACCCACGAGGAGCTGGGGCTCTCCCCCTCGCTGCTCGCGCAGGCGGGAACGGTGCGCTACAACCACCCGGACCCGGCGTCGGGCCTGGTGGAGCAGGAGTACAACCACCTGTTCGTGGGACTGGCGCAGTCGTCGGTGCGGCCCGATCCGCAGGAGATCGCGGACACGGCGTTCGTGACCGCGGAGGAACTGGCGAAGCGGCACGCCGAGGTTCCGTTCTCGGCCTGGTTCATGACCGTGCTCGACGCGGCCCGGCCCGCGATCCGCGAACTGACCGGCGACGCGGCGGGCTGGTAGAGGTCGCTCAGACCGCCGAGGCCGGGGTCCCGGCCGGCGACGCGGCGGGCGTGGTGAGCGGCAGGGCCGCCCAGATCACCTTTCCGCCCGTCGAGGTGTGCTCCACGTCGCAGACCCCGCCGGCCTCCAGCGTGATCTCCCTGACGAGGAGCAGGCCCCGGCCGCCGGTCTGGCCGAAGTCGGCCTCCAGGGCCTTGGGCCGGTACGGGTGGTTGTCCTCGACCGCCACCCGTACCCACTCCCGGCCGATGGCGACTTCGACCGCGACCTCCGGCGAGAGCAGCGCCGCGTGCCGGACCGAGTTCGTCACCAGTTCGGAGACGATCAGCAGCAGGGAGTACACCAGGTCCCGGTCGGCCGGCACCTCCTGGCGGCCGAGCAGGTCGCGGACCGCCCGGCGGGCCTGCGGAACGGATTCTTCTACTGCGGGAGCCGTGAAACGCCACACTCCCTCATATGCGAGGGGGGCAGCCGCGACCTCCGGCCCACCCCCCTCGACTGGCGGGACGCTCCCGCTGACATCCATCTCCCGGCCCCCGTCTTCACGCTCGATCGTCTCCACGCGTCAAGAGTGGGGACACGGGCGGTCCGGGCCGGACCACTGACCAGAAGTCAGCGTCAATCGGACACTTTCTGACCGCTGGCGTATGACAGAGTCAGTTGTTCGACTGTTCCTGATCTTCTGAGGGCTGCTTCCCCCCGGTCTCGCCCGTCCCCGCCGCCGCTCGCGGCACCCCCGCCGGCGCCGCCGGCCCGTCGTCGTCCCTGACCAACCCCAGGATGCGGCGCGCGCCCATGCCCAGCGCGATCAGACTCAGGCCGTCGAACAGCAGCGCGAGGGAGAAGAACGTTCCGATCACGTACAGACTGCTGCCGGGCCAGTTCGACAGGATCAGCAGGCCCAGCAGGATCCCGAAGGCCCCCTGGACGAGGGTCAGCCCGAAGTGCGCGCCGCGCACCACGACGGCGCCGGCCAGCCGGAACACCCCGCCGGTGAGGAAGAGCAGCGCGGCGAACATCGTCAGCGCCTCCGCGCTCGCCTCGGGGCGGCGCAGGATCACGAAACCCGCCGCCATGTTGATCGCGGCGACGATGACGGCGAGCCAGAAGTAGTTGCTCTTGCGGGACTGGACGGCCTGCAGGAGGCCCACCACACCGCCGGCCAGCAGCAGCCAGCCGAAGAGGAACATCGTGGTCAGGGTGGCGACACCGGTGTAGACGAGACCCACCAGCCCGGCCAGCACCAGGAGCACCCCGAGCAGGGCCATCACTCCGAAACTGCGGCTGACCTTCTGCTTGTCGCCCTTGTTGCCCTTGAGACCGTTGCGGTCTGCACGCTCGGTACGGTCTGCGCCCATGGACGCGCCACCTTTCAGCACCCCCGGGACGGACTCCCTGACCACCGGTGCGCCGACCTGCCGGGTACCGGTCTCTTGATCATAGGTTTGACCGACCGGGATAGCATCCGGCGCATGGACGCAGCCCTCCTCCCCTCCGTCGCCGACGGGGTCGCCACCGTAGTGATCTCGCACCCCGCCAAGCGCAACGCCATGACGGCGGCGATGTGGCGCGGCCTGCCCGGGCTGCTGGCCTCGCTCGCGGCCGACCCCGCCGTACGGGTGCTGGTCCTGACCGGAGCCGGCGAGACCTTCTGTGCGGGGGCGGACATCTCCTCCCTGACCGGCGACGACGATCCGCAGGCCCTGGCCGTGGCGGCGGAGGAGGCCCTGGCCGCCTTCCCCAAGCCCACGCTCGCCGCGATCCGCGGGTTCTGCGTGGGCGGCGGCAGCCAGCTGGCGGCCGCCTGCGACCTGCGCTTCGCACAGGAAGGTGCCTCCTTCGGCGTGACCCCGGCGAAGCTGGGCATCGTGTACCCGGCCTCCTCGACGCGCCGGCTCGCTGCGCTGGTCGGTCCGGCGACCGCCAAGTACCTGCTCTTCTCCGCCGAGTTGATCGACGCGGACCGGGCGCTGCGCACCGGCTTCCTGGACGAGCTGCTGCCGGCCGGCCAACTGGACAAGCGGGTCGCGGAGTTCACCCGGATCCTGGCCTCGCGCTCACAGCTCACCCAGGCCGCGGCGAAGGAGTTCGCGGACGGCCGCACCGACCGCGACGCGTACTGGGCCGCTCAGGCCGCCGGAAGCGGCGACGTCGCGGAGGGCGTCGCCGCGTTCCTGGAGCGGCGCCCGCCCGCCTTCACCTGGACCCCTCCAAGGGGTTGAACGCGCGCAGCCGTGCGACGATCTCGGCGGGCGCCTTCTCCGGCGAACCCGCGTCGTAGGGGGGCTGCGGGTCGTACTCGGTCATCAGCTGCACGGTCTGCGCGTACTCGTCCCCCGCGATGCGGCCGAGGAGCGTGAGCCCCATGTCGATCCCCGAGGAGACCCCGGCGGCGGTCACGTACTTCCCGTCGAAGACCACCCGCTCGCCGGTGGGTTCGGCGCCGAACGCGGGCAGTTGGTCCAGGTACAGCCAGTGGCCGGCGGCCCGCCGCCCTTCGAGCAGGCCGGCGGCCGCGAGCAGCAGCGAGCCGGTGCAGACGGACGTGGTCCAGGTGGTGGTGGCGTCGACGGCCCGCAGCCAGTCGAGGACGAGCGGGTTCGCCATCTGCGCCTCGGTGCGCGGCCCGCCGGGGACGATGACGATGTCCGGCCGCGTCACCTCGCCGAGCCCCTTGCCGGCGACGAGCTCGAGCGTCCCGTTGTCGGTCCGTACGGGCCCGGGCCGCTCGGAGACGAAGACGGTCTCGGCGCCCTGGAGCCGGCCGAGGGTGTCGAAGGGTCCGATGGCGTCGAGGGCGGTGAACCCGTCGTAGAGCAGTACGGCGATCTGCATGGCTCCTCCGGAGCGGTCGTGGGAACGGCGGGTGTCTACTGCTACTGCTGGTGCTGGTGCTGTGCGCCGAAGCGGCGGCGGTACTCGGCCGGGGACTGGCCCAGGGTCTTCACGAAGGCGCGGCGCAGGGCTTCGGGGGTGCCGTAGCCGCAGGCCCGGGAGATCTGGGCGACGCCCTCGCCGCCCTCCTCCAGCAGCCGCCGCGCGTGCTCCACCCGTACGCGTTCCACGTACCGGCCCGGCGTCACGCCCGTCTCGGCCTGGAAGGCCCGCGCGAAGTGCCGGGGCGAGAGCGCGGCCCGCGCCGCGAGCGCCTCCACGCTCAGGTCCTCCCCCGGGTGCTCGGTGATCCAGTGCTGCACCTCCTTGAGCGGCTCCCGCCGCGCCGTCTGCGCGGCGAGCTGCGCGCTGAACTGCGCCTGGTTCCCGGGCCTTCGCAGGAAGACCACCAGGTGCCGGGCGATCGAGACGGCGAGCTCCCGCCCGTGGTCCTCCTCCACGAGGGCGAGCGCCAGGTCGATGCCCGCCGTCACCCCGGCCGAGGTGGCCACCGGCCCGTCCCGGACGTAGATCGGATCGGGTTCGACGAGGACGGCCGGGTAGTCCCGGGCCATCTGTTCGCACACGTACCAGTGGGTCGTCGCGCGCCGGCCGTCCAGCAGTCCGGCCTCGGCCAGCAGCAGTCCCCCGGTGCACACCGACACCAGCCGCTCCGCGCGCGATCCGTGCGCGCGCAGCCAGTCGGTGAGCCGCGGCTCGAAGTCCCCCGTGTACTGCCCGCCCGGTACCAGCAGGGTGGTCCCGGCGCCCGGGCGCTCGCCCTCCAGGTCCCCGTCGGGGGCCAGCGTCAGCCCGCTGTTCGTCCGGACCGGGGCGCCGCCCGGGGAGACCGTGCGGATGGTGTACCGGGCCGGGCCGGGGTGCCGGTCGGCGCCGGCGAAGACCTCCACCGGCCCCGTGACGTCCAGGCTCTGCACGCCGTCGTAGAGGACGACGAGCACGTTTCGGGGCGACATGACCTCATCGTGTGACACCGCGCCGCATGGCCGCAATGACGTGCATCCCACCTATCCGGCCATGGTGCGGCCCTGCGCTCCCGTCCTGATCCCGTGGCCGGACCGGTGTCGTGACACCATGACCCGCCGGCCTTTTCCCGGTCGTCCCTCCGCCGGCCCCACCGGTCCCTGCCCGGCCCCACCGGTCCCCGCCCGTCCCTGCCCGCCCCCGCTCCGGAGCACGTCCTGAACGCCCTCGCCGCCGCGTCCCTGTCCACCGTCCTCCTCCTCGCGGTGCTCGCCTTCGCCGTCGTGCGTCCGCGGGGGCTGCCGGAGGCCGCCGCCGCCGTGCCCGCGGCCGGGCTGCTCGTCGCGCTGGGCGTCGTACCGCCCGCCGACGCGTGGGCGCAGGTGCGCGAGCTGCTGCCGGTGGTCGGGTTCCTCGCGGTGATCCTGGCGCTGGCCCGGCTCTGCGCCGACGAGGGACTGTTCCGGGCCGCCGGGGCCGCGGTGGCCCGGCGCGCGGCCGGGCGGGGGCCGACCGCCCTGCTGGGCGGGGTGTTCGCCGTGGCCTCGGTGATCACGGCCGCGCTGAGCCTGGACGCCACGGTGGTCCTGCTGACCCCGGTGGTACTGGCGACGGCCGCCCGGCTGGGGGCCCGGCCCCGGCCGCACGTGTACGCCACCGCGCACCTCGCGAACTCGGCCTCGCTGCTCCTGCCGGTCTCCAACCTCACCAATCTGCTGGCGTTCGCCGCGAGCGGGCTGTCCTTCACCCGGTTCGCGGCGCTGATGGCCCTGCCGTGGCTGGTCGCGATCGGGGTGGAGTACGCGGTGTTCCGCCGCTGGTTCCGCGCCGACCTGGCGGCCGCCCCGGAGCACGCCCCCGAGGCGCAGGAGCCGGCCCCCCTGCCCCGCTTCGCGGCGGGGGTGCTCGCGCTGACCCTGGGCGGCTTCGCCCTGGCCTCCTTCGCGGGGGCGAGCCCGGCCTGGGCGGCGCTCGCGGGCACGCTCGCACTGGCCGTACGGGCACTGCGGCGCCGGGAGACCACGCCGGTCCGGATCCTGGCGTCGACCGCCCCGGCCTTCTGCCTCTTCGTCCTGGCGCTGGGAGTGGTGGTCCGGGCCGTGGTGGACCACGGGCTGGGAACGGGGCTCGAGTGGGTGACGCCCGCCGGGGACTCGCTCCCGGCACTGCTCGCCGTGGCGGCGGTGGCGGCCGTACTCGCCAACCTGATCAACAACCTGCCCGCCGTGCTCGCCCTGCTCCCGGTGGCCTCGGCGGGCGGCGCGGGGCCGGTGCTGGCGGTGCTGATCGGCGTGAACATCGGACCCAACCTGACCTACGCGGGGTCGCTGGCCACGCTGCTGTGGCGGCGGATCCTGCACGCGCACGGCGATCGCGCGGACCTGGTGACGCTCCGGGACTTCACCCGGCTCGGCCTGCTGACGACCGTCCCGGCACTGGCCGCCGCGGTGACGGCCCTGTGGGCGGCGCTCCGCCTCGTCGGCGCCTGATCCCCGGGAACCGCAGGACGGGGCCACGGGCAGGTACGGGGCCACGGATAGGATCGCCCCATCATGACTGCAACCCTCGTCGCCAAGAAGCTCACCGCCGCGCACGGTGAGCGCACGCTCTTCGCCGATCTCGACCTCGTCGTCGCACCCGGCGACGTCATCGGCCTCGTCGGCGTCAACGGCGCCGGGAAGTCCACCCTGCTGCGCATGCTCGCCGGACTGGACGCCCCCGAAACCGGCGAGCTGCGGCTCTCCCCGCCCGGCGCGGCCGTCGGACACCTCCCGCAGGAACCCGAGCGGCGCCCCGGCGAGTCGATCCGGGAGTTCCTGGCCCGCAGGACCGGTGTCGCCGCCGCGCAGGCCGAGCTGGACGCGGCCACCCAGGGGCTCGTCGACGGCATCCCCGGCGCCGACGACGCGTACTCCGAGGCCCTCGACCGCTGGCTGAACCTCGGCGGCGCCGACCTCGACGAGCGGGCCCAGGAGGTCGCCGACGACCTCGGGCTGGCGGTGGGGCTCGACCTGCCGATGGCCGCGCTGTCCGGCGGCCAGGCCGCCCGCGCCGGTCTCGCCTCGCTGCTCCTGTCCCGCTACGACGTCTTCCTGCTCGACGAGCCGACCAACGACCTCGACCTCGACGGCCTCGAGCGCCTCGAGCAGTTCGTGAAGGGGCTGCGCGCCGGCACGGTCGTCATCAGCCACGACCGCGAGTTCCTCACGCGCACCGTCACCAAGGTCCTCGAACTGGACCTGGCCCAGCAGCAGATCAACCTCTACGGCGGCGGGTACGACGCCTACCTGGAGGAGCGCGAGCGCGCCCGGACGCACGCCCGCGAGGACTTCGAGGAGTACGCGGGCAAGAAGGCCTCGCTCGAAGGCCGGGCGCAGATGCAGCGCAACTGGATGGACAAGGGCGTGCGCAACGCCCGCCGCAAGGCGAGCGACAACGACAAGATCGGCAAGAACCTGCGCGGCGAGTCGAGCGAGAAGCAGGCCGCGAAGGCCCGCCAGACGCAGCGCGCGATCGAGCGGCTGGAGGTCGTGGACGAGCCGCGCAAGGAGTGGGAGCTGCGCATGGAGATCGCGGCGGCGCCGCGCTCCGGCTCGGTGGTCGCCACCCTGCGCGAAGCGGCCGTCCAGCGCGGGGAGTTCGGCTTCGGGCCGGCGAGCCTGCAGA
>NZ_JBSGXB010000080.1:0-7964 GCF_053609185.1 Streptomyces sp. NPDC054956
CTCGGGCCGGGTGACGACGCTGCCACCGGCGACGGCCTCGCCATCGACGGCTACGTCTCCGGGGGAGGCCGGGACCGGATCGAGGACCCCGCTCCGTTCGGCCGCGGCCGATGAGCCCGTGTCGCGAGGCTGCGTCGAACTGACTTGCTCCCAGGGACGTTTGGCCATCAGGTGCGGGCCGTTCGCCCCCGTGGCCCCCGCCCGCCGCGCAGGCACATTGGCGGTGGGCAGGCGCACGGCCTGCCGTGAGGAAAGGCTTCCAGCCATGGCTCACCACCAGCACCGTCAGCCGGGTATGCGTTTCGCGGGATGGCGGAACACCACCTCGGCCGCAGTTCCGTCCGACAGTGCGGCCGAGGTTCTCGCCGCACCCGTGACCGTCGCGCGCGTCGCGGCAACGACCCGTCTGCTGACCTCGTTCACGTTCCTGTGGGCCTTCGGTGACAAGGCGTTCGGCTGGGGATACGCGACCCCGGCCGGTAAGGGGTGGATCGACGGAGGGTCTCCCACCAAGGGCTTCCTGAGCCATGTCTCCGCCGGTCCGCTGGAGGAGACCTTCCACTCCTGGGCGGGAGCCGCCTGGGCCGACTGGGCCTTCATGCTGGGGCTTCTCGGCATCGGCATCGCCTTGGCGAGCGGCGTCGCCCTGCGGGTCGCGGCCGGTGCGGGCACCGCGATGATGGCGCTCATGTGGGCCGCGGAGTGGCCTCCGGCCCGGCACCTCTCGGACGGCGGCCTCAGCATGTCGACGAACCCGCTGATGGACTATCACGTCCTGTACGCGGCCGTCCTGGTCATGCTGGCGGTGGTCGGCGCCGGGCGCACCTGGGGACTGGGTTCCTTCTGGCAGAGCCTGCCCCTGGTCCGGCGCAACCGCTGGCTCCTGTAACGGAGCCGAGGATCCGGGGCCGCCGAGACCAGGCGGCCCAGGACCGCTGTCGTGGGCCGGCGGAGCCCTCCTGGTCGCGGCAGGAGCCGGCCCCTCAGGCCTCGTGAACCGGGGCGTACGGAAGTGCTTCCAGGTGGTTGCGCACGCTGACGACCCCCTCGACGGCCTGAGCGAGGCGCGCGGCCAGCGGGATGCGGTGCGCGTCGCGTACCCGGCCGGTGAGGGTGACGATTCCGTGCGTGACATCGACCTTGACGGTTCTCCGCGACACGGGGAAAAGTTGCTCGACGACCTCGTGGTCGATCTCCGCGGCGAGTTCGTCGTCGGAGCGCAGGAAGACCTTGAGGAGGTCGGCGCGGCTGACGATGCCCATGATGGTGCCGTCGGCGTCGACGACCGGGAGGCGCTTGATGTGCCGTTCGGCCATGAGGCGGGCGGCCTGGGGGAGCGTGGCGTCGGGGCGGACGGTCACGGCGGGGCTGGTCATGAGTTCCTCCGCGATGACCGAGCCGGCCTTTCCGCTGTCGCCGAGGCGTCGCATCTGCTCGATGACGCCGGGGCGGTGTTCGTGGAACTCCTCCTTGGGCAGCAGGTCGGCTTCGGAGACCACGCCGACGACGATGCCTTCGCCTTCGATGACGGCGACGGCGCTGACCTTCCACCGCTCCATGGCGGCGACGATCTCCTTGAATTCGGTGGCGGGGGTGACCGTGACGACGGGCTTCGTCATGACGTCGTGGACGGTGTACGGGGTGGAGGTCATGGCGCGTTCCTCAGCGGGTGTGGGCGAGCGGACGGACCCTGCCGCAGGGGCGAACGGGTCGAGGATGCGGGCGCGGGTGGAATGACGGCTCATGTCCGCCTCCGGTGCTTCGCTCTCAGGCTCGCGCCGGGCCCGCGGGGTCCGGGAGGGCCGTTCGGGGCACATCACGGGCCCGTCCGTTCACCGGTTTCGGCGGACCAGGACGGCCTCGCCGGATTGGGGCACGACGGCCGTCCAGCCCAGCCCGTGGTCGATCCGGTCGGTGTCCGCGGGCGCGGGTGACCTCGGCGGCGAATCCGCCGATGACCACGGCGTCGCCACCGTCCCACCCACCACGACGCGGTGGAGGGACCCCACTGGTCCCCGAGGAGGGGCCGACCGGCCCAAGCGCGACGGAGCCCCGTGGGCACAGCCTGGTGGTGACCCCTTCCCGCGCAGCAGAGAGGCCGCAGTCATGAAGGCACTCGTCTTCCAAGGCCCCGGGCAGACCTCCTGGCAGGACGTTCCGGATCCCGCGATCAAGGACGCCGCCGACGCGATCATCCGGGTGGACGCCGTCACCATCTGTGGAACCGACCTGCACATCATCAAGGGCGACGTGCCCGAAGTGACGCCCGGCCGGATCCTCGGCCACGAGGCCGTCGGAACCGTCGTCGAAATCGGCGGTGACGTACGCAGCGTCCGCCCCGGCGACCGCGTGCTCATCTCCTGCATCTCCGCCTGCGGCCGCTGTCGCTTCTGCCGCGAGGGCCGCTACGGCCAGTGTCGCGGAGGAGGCGGCTGGGTCCTGGGCCACACCATCGACGGCACCCAGGCCGAATACGTACGCGTCCCCTTCGCCGACCTCTCCGTCCACCCCCTGCCCAGCGCCCTGGCCGGCCACGACGCCGTACTGCTCGCCGACATCTTCCCGACCTCCTACGAGGTCGGCGTACTCAACGGCAACGTGCGCCCCGGCGACACCGTCGTCGTGGTCGGCGCCGGACCCGTCGGACTGGCCGCCATCGCCACCGCGCAGCTCTACAGCCCCGGGCGGATCATCGCCGTCGACCTCGCCGCCTCCCGGCTCGCCGCCGCGCGCGACCTCGGCGCCGATGCCACCGCGAGCGCGGACGAAGAGCCCGAGCGGCTGGTCGAGGACCTCACCGACGGTCTCGGCGCAGACGTGGTCATCGAGGCCGTCGGCGTGCCCGAGGCGTTCGAGATGTGCACCCGCATGGTCCGCCCCGGCGGACACGTCGCCAACATCGGCGTCCACGGGAAGCCCGCCACGCTGCACCTGGAAGACCTCTGGATCAAGGACGTCACCATCACCACCGGTCTGGTCGACACCCACTCCACGCCCATGCTGCTGCGCATGATGGCCGCAGGGCGGCTGCCCGGGGCCGCGATGGTCACCCACCGCTTCGAGCTCGACCAGATGGAAGAGGCGTACGACGTCTTCTCCCGCGCCGGTGAGACCGGAGCCCTCAAGGTCGTGCTCGGCGGACCCCGGCACGACACGGTCGCCGTACCGCCCCGGGAGCAGTGAACATCGTGAAGAGCACACCGAGCACCCGCCTCCAGCAGCCCGGCGAGAAGACGGCCGGACGTACCGACCTCGGCCGCCGCATGGTGGCCCGCCGCACAGCCCTCGGCCTCAGCCGTGAAGAACTGGGCCGGAAATGCGGAGTCGACGGCAACTTCATCGCCTACCTCGAGGAGCACACGGCCTCGCCCGCCATCGGCACCCTCGCGCACATCGCCCATGCTCTCGGCATCACGGTCGACGACCTGACCGGCGCCAACGCCGACCGAGTCCGAGGTCGTTCCACCGCCCGCCGGGACACCACGGTCGTGTCGCTGGAGGAGGACGACTGCCGAACGCTGCTCGGCACGCACGGAGTGGGACGCATCGCCGTCTTCACCTCCGAAGGGCCGGCCGTCCTCCCGGTCAACTACCTGATCGCAGGACCGGACATCGCGTTCCGTACCGCCGTGGAAGCCCTCGTGGCGAAGGCGGCCGGCACGGAGGCGGCCTTCGAGATCGACAACATCGACGACGTCACCGCCGGCGGATGGAGCGTGCTGGCCGTGGGCGAACTCGAAGCGGTGACGGACCCCGAAGGGATACGGCACCTGACGGCTACGGCCCGGTCCCTGCCCTGGGCCGGCGGTCCGCGCACCCACTGGATGAAGCTCACCCCCGTCCGGCTCACCGGCCGACGCCTGGCGCACGGGTCATGAGCGCAGTGGACGCGGTCGTCTTCGACACGGACGGCGTACTCCTCGCCACGGCGGACCGCCACGCGGCCGCCTGGAAGACGACCTTCGACGGCTGCCTCGCCGCATGGCAGCCGTCCTCCACCGACGGACCACCACGACCGTTCGATGCCGTACGCGACTACCGAGATCTGGTCGACGGCAGGTCCCGCCTCGACGGCGTGCGCGCGTTCCTCGCCGCACGGGACATCGACCTGCCTGCCGGGACGCCACAGGATCCGCCGGGGTGCGCCACCGTCCACGCGGTCGCAGCCCGAAAGGATCGGCTCTTCTCCGAGGCGCTCCGGACCCATGGCGTAGACGTCTTCGAGGATGTCCGGCCCACGCTCGAGCGACTTCGGGGGATGGGCGTCAGGTGCGCGGCCGTTTCCGCCTCACGGCATGCCCGCCTCCTCCTGGGGGCCACAGGTCTCGACGTCCACTTCGACGCCCTCGTGGACGGTCGGGACGCCGCCGCACTGGCCCTTCCGGGAAAACCCGACCCCGCGCTCTTCCTCGAAGCCGCCGACCGCCTCGGCGCGGCTCCGGAGCGGACCGCCGTCGTGGAAGACGCCCTCGCCGGCGTGGAAGCCGGGCGTCGGGGACGGTTCCACCTGGTCGTGGGCCTCGACCGGGACGGCGACGCACACGCGAACGAGGAACTGCTCGCGCACGGCGCCCATCTCGTGCTCTCCGGTCTCTCCGGCCTGCCGGCGGCCCTTGAAGACGGCCGACTCCGATGAACGCCCCCTGGCGCTGGGAATACCACCGCTACGACCCCAAGACCGAGCGGCTGGTGGAGTCCCTGTGCACCCTCGGCAACGGCCGCTTCGCCACACGGGGTTCAGCCCCCGAGAGCGTCGCCGACGAAGTCCACTACCCGGCCACGTACCTCGCCGGCTGCTACGACCGGCTCACCTCGACCGTCGCCGGGCGAGAGATCGCGAACGAGGACATGGTCCGTCTGCCGGACTGGACCGCGCTGCGCTACCGCTGCCGGCCCGACGGCGCACCTCCCGGGGACTGGCTCACCCCGGACCACCCCACCCTGCGCCACTGCCGGGTCTCACTGGATCCGCAAGCGGGAACCCTCACCCGCCGCATGCTCTTCCGGGACGCCGAAGGCCGCCGCCTGGGTGTCACTCACACGCGCCTCGTCCACCTCGGTGACCCGCATCTGGCCTCGCAGCGCTCCGTCTTCACCGCCTACGGCTGGCACGGCGGGATCGAGATCCAGTCCGTGCTCGACGGAGACATCGTCAACGCGGGCGTGGACCGCTACCGTGCGCTCGCCGGCCGGCACCTCGTGGAGCACCGGGCCGGCGTGGAGGCGGAGGGCACGGCCTGGCTGGCCTGCACCACAGCCGCCTCGCGCCTGCGGATCGGGCTCGCCGTTCGCACCCGGGCACGGCCTCTGGCGCCCGTCGGGAGGGCCTGCACGCCCACCACGGCCCGGCAGACGTTCGTCCTGCCGATCAAGCGCGCGGAGCCGGCCGTGATCGTGAAGACCGCGGCCCTGTTCAGCTCGCTCGACCGCCCCTGGGACGATCCCGTGAGAAGCAGCGTCGAGCACGCCGGACAGGCTCCGGACTTCTCCACCCTGCTCGCGTCCCATACCGCGGCGTGGCAACGGCTGTGGAACGAGGGCGAGGTGAAGGCACCGGGCGAGACCGGACGGGTCCTGCGTCTCCACGCCTTCCACCTCCTGCAGACCCTCTCGCCGCACACGGCGGAACTCGACGCGGGCGTGCCGGCGCGGGGCCTCCACGGTGAGGCGTACCGGGGCCACGTCTTCTGGGACGAGCTCTTCGTCCTGCCCTACCTCGCCCTCCACTTCCCCGAGACGGCGCGGGCCCTGCTGATGTACCGGCACCGGCGGCTGCCCGCGGCACGGCAAGCCGCCCGGCGGGCCGGGGCGAGGGGTGCGATGTTCCCCTGGCAGAGCGGCAGTTCGGGAGCCGAGGAGACGCAGCGGCTGCACCTCAACCCGCGCTCGGGCCGCTGGCTGGCCGACCATTCCCACCTCCAGCACCACGTGGGCTCGGCCATCGCCTGGAACGTGTGGCGGTACGGCCAGGCCACCGGCGACACCGGATTCATGCACGGTCCCGGCGCCGAACTCCTCCTGCACATCGCCCGCTTCTGGGCCGGCGCCGCGACCTGGGACACCGGCCTCGGCCGGTACCGCATCCGGGGCGTCGTCGGCCCCGACGAGTACCACGACGCCTATCCGGAGGCCGCCGCACCCGGCATCGACGACAACGCGTACACCAACGTCACGGCAGCATGGGTGCTCGCCCGCGCGCTCGAGCTGTACGGAACGCTGCCCGCGGCCAGACGCGCCGAGCTCCGTACCCAACTGGACATCGGAGCCGACGAACTCCACGACTGGGAAGACGTCTCGCACCGCCTGTACGTGCCGTTCCACCGCGACGTGATCAGCCAGTTCCACGGCTACGGCGACCTCGCGGAGCTGGACTGGGACGCCTACCGGGCCCGCTACCACGACATCCGCCGCCTCGATCGGATCCTGGAGGCAGAAGGGGACACACCCAACCGCTACCAGGCGTCCAAGCAGGCCGACACCCTCATGCTCGGCTACCTCTTCCGCCCCGCGGAACTCTCCGGCCTCTTCTCCCGCCTCGGCCACCGCCTGGACGACGAGCTCTGGCGGCGGACGATGACGTACTACCTGCGGCGCACCTGCCACGGCTCGACGCTCAGCAGCCTCGTCCACGGATGGGTCCTCGCCCGGCAGCAGGGCGAGGGCGCGTGGCGGTACTGCCAGGAGGCGCTGATCGGCGACATCACCGACGTCCAGGGCGGTACCACGGGGGAGGGAATCCACCTCGGGGCCATGGGCGGCACGCTCGATCTCGTCGAGCGCGGCGTAGTCGGCCTCGATCCCGGCACCGACGGCCTGCACGTCGACCCGGTACCGCTCTCGGAGGTGCCGGCCTCCTCCTTCTCGGTCTGCTACCTCGGACACCGCGACATCCGCATCAGCTTCCGGCCCGGCCGGATCGGGATCAGGGTTCCGCCGTCGCCCCTGGGCCCCGTACCCCTCGTGCTGCCCGGAGACCGGCGGGAGAGCGTTCCCGCAGGCCAGGAGAGGTGGTTTCGCTTGCCGAAGCAGTAGGGGACCGAACGGCCCTCGGCGGGGTCGTCCGGCCCCTGTGGCCGTGCCGCCGCCTGCGTGACAGTGACTGCAGACCCTCATCGAGCAGCCAAGGAGCCCGTCATGAGCACCAAGCGCGTTCTGGTCGCCTACGGCACCAAACACGGTGCCACCGCCGGCATCGCCGAGCAGATCGGCAAGACCCTCCGTGAGGACGGTCTGGACGCCGTCGTCCTGCCCGCCGACGAAGTCCAGGACGTCCGCGCCTACGACGCCGTCGTCCTCGGAGGTGCTCTCTACGCGGGGCACTGGAGCAGCGAGTCCAAGCTCTGCGCGGAACGCAACGCGGACTCACTCAGGCACCGGCCGGTGTGGCTGTTCAGCAGCGGCCCACTCGACCGCTCGGCCGAGGAGCACGCCATCGCGCCGGTCGCCGCCGTAGCCCGGCAGATGCAACTGATCGGGGCGCGCGAGCACATGACCTTCGGCGGCAGCATCACGGCCCGGACCCCGGGGTTCCTCGCCAGGGCGCTGGTCCGCCAGGGCAAGGGCGGCGACTTCCGCAACCCCGAGCGGATTCGGAGCTGGGCCCACCACATCAGTGCCGAACTCGCCGCCTGAGCGGGCGGTCCGGCCCGCAGGCAGGACGGAGGAGCGTCATGCACCAGCGCACACAGGGTTCGGGGGGCAATCCGCTGAGGCGCGATGCCGACCGCACCCGAGCCCGTCTGCACGCCGTCTTCATGCTGGCCTGCCTGCTGGCCGTGATCTGCGGTGTCGCAGTCGGCCGGAGCGCCTGGACGAATGCAGGCCGTGCCTCCGCAGACATCGCGCGCCACCGTCACTCCGTCACGGCCGTGACGGTCGGCAAGACGATGTACAGGAGTTCCGTTCGGCAGGTGCTCCCGCCGGTGGAGATGGAGGGCGATGAGGGTGACCGTCTTGCCGAGGCC
>NZ_JBSGXB010000080.1:7974-26271 GCF_053609185.1 Streptomyces sp. NPDC054956
CTCCCGTCACCTGGGAGGACTCTTCGCATCACGTCCACACGGACACCGTCCCCGTGCGGCCAGGGACTCACAACGCAGACACCGTCCGGGTCTGGGTCGACGACAACGGCAACGCGGCAACGAGCCCACCAGGCGCGCTCGATGTCGCTCTGACGGCCATGGGCCACGGTGCCGGAGCATCGGCCGTGGTCGTCCTCGCGGCGGGAGCCTTGGTCTACGTGCGCCTGCGCGGTGTCGACAGGCACAGTGCGCAGGCGTGGGAGAGCGAGTGGGAGCGCGTCGAACCCCGGTGGTCCGGCCGTCTGCGCCGCGGACAGGACGCATGCGACGACTGAAGGTACCGCCGGCGGAGACGGACGAGATCCGCCGCTGGATCCGGCACCACAACCACCTGTGAACACACGGAGGGACACCATGTCGCACACGACCGAGTGGAAGACCCGCACCTACCTGTTCGAGGAGGACCACACCACCAAGGTCCGCATCGAACTCGACACCGGAACCAACCGGCTCACCGGACACGGCACCGCCCGCTGCAACCCCGTGGACAAGGACGTACCCGAGATCGGCGACGAACTCGCCGCGGCCCGCGCGCTGGAGGACCTCGCCGCCCAGCTCAAGCGCATCGCATACGGAGACATGGTCAAGTCCGGGGCGGCTTCGCAGGAAACGTCGCTCAGGCCCTACGGCGGCTGGATGCTCGATGCAGTCGTGCGGTGACCGGCCGGGAGCTGAGGTGCAGGACGAAACTGGACGCATGGGTGACGGACCGGCGATCGAGCTGGCCGACCTGACCAAGAGGTACGGGCCGGTGAGGGGAATCGACCGGCTCAGCCTCACCGTGCGGTCCGGCGAGGTGTTCGGCTTCCTCGGGCCGAACGGCGCCGGGAAGACCACCACGCTGCGCTGCCTCACCGGACTTCTCCGGCCGAGCGGGGGGCGCGTCAGGGTGCTCGGGCTGGACCCGATGGCCGATCACCGCCGGGTGGCGCCTCATCTGGGGTATCTGCCGGGCGAACTGCGCCTCTATCCCGAACTCTCCGGGGCGGAGACGCTCGACCTGCTGTCCGCGCTACAGGGCGCCTCGGTACCCCGTCGGAACGAGCTGTGCGACCGGTTGGGGCTCACGGGGGCGGTACTCGCCCGCCCGATCGGCGGCTACTCGCGTGGCATGAAGCAGAAGCTCGGCCTGGTGCAGGCGCTGCAGCACGATCCTCGGCTGGTGATCCTCGACGAACCCACCGAAGGACTCGACCCGCTGGTCCAGGAGACGTTCTTCGAGCTGTTGGGCGAGGCGGCGGCCGCCGGCCGGACCGTCCTGCTCTCCAGCCACGTCCTGCCGGAGGTGCAGCGTACGTGCGGCAGGGTGGCGATCGTACGGGACGGACGCCTCGTGACGGTCGAGAGCGTGGCCGGCCTGCGCGAGGCCCGGGCCCGGCGGATCCGGCTGACCTTCACGGACGGGCAGGGAGCCCGGCCACTGGGCGGAGCGGAGCGGTGGGCCCCGAGCTGGCAAGGGGACCGGGTGGAACTGCTCGTGCCACCGAGCGAGGTGGTGGGCGCGCTGCGCGGGCTGCTGGCGCTGCCCGTCGCCGACGTCACGGTGGAGGAAGCCGGACTCGACGAAGCGTTCCTCGACCTCTACCGCACCCGCGACGAGGAGGAGCAGCCGTGAGGCGGCGGTGGCCCCTGCTGTGGCTCGCGTTGTACCGGCGACGCAGGATGCTGGCCGCGCTGGTCGTCGGGATGGTCGTATTCGAGGCGCTCATCGTGGTGGTCGCCGGCACGATTCCCCCGGGGCAGCTCTTCTCGGCCGGAGGGAAGGGACCGCCCTCGGCCTACCAGGCGTTCAGCGGGTCGAGCGGCGAGGTGTCCATCGCCAGCTACCCCGGGCTGCTGGGCGCCGGTCTCACCCACCCGTTCTGGATCGCCATGCAGCTCACAGCGATCGGCTCGCTCGCGGCGGCGGCCGTGGCGGCGGACGTGGAGTCCGGGACGGTGGAACTGGTGATGGTGCGCCCCGTCAGCCGTACCAGGCTGCTGGTGGAGAGGACCGCCGCGCTGGTGCTGGCGGCACTCGCCCTGAACGCGGCAGCGACCCTCACCGTCGCGGTGGGGGTAGCCCTGTCACCGGGCATCCACCGGGACGTACCGATCGGAGGCGTGTTCGCGGCGGGGGTCATGGGACTGGGATTCGCCCTGTGCCTGACCGGGCCGGCGATGGCGGTGTCGGCGGCGGGGCGGCGGCGGGCCCAGGTGGTCGGCGCGACCATCGCGATCGGCGCGGTCGGGTTCGCCGTCAATTTCATCGCGCTGGCCTGGTCGCCCGCGGCACCCCTGAGGTTCCTGAGCCCGTTCCACTACTACGCACCGGGCGACGCCATGGCCCGGGGCGGGGTGCTCTGGCCGCAGCTCGGCGTTCTGGTCGGCGTCGGGGCACTGGGGCTCGTACTCGCCCATCTGATGCTGCGGCGTCGGGACCTCGCGCCCTGAGCGGCGGTCCCGCCATCGGGTCCGGACGGGACGTCCCGGCGGTCGGGCCGGGGCGCCTCGGAGCCCCTCCTATGCCCGGATCTCCAGGACCTCCTCGACGGGGCGGCGGGGGGTGTCGGGGCCTTGGGGGCCGTAGCCGAGGCGCAGGACCATCTGGACGTGCCCCATGCCCTCGGCCGGATCGCGGACCGTCCACCGCAGTTCCTGCCACTCCAGGGGCTGGGAGGTCATCGAGGTGGCGATTCCGTCGGCCGTGGCCCGGAGGAGGACCCGCTCCAGCGCCTGGCCGGCCCGCAGCCAGTCGACTCGGGTGTCCGTCGGCGTACCGAGCAGGGCGAGCTGCGGTCGCTTCTCGAAGACGGCCCAGCCGCGGTCCGGCGTGGGCCGGTCCCGCCCGAAGTCCCGCACGGGGGAGGATCCTCCGGAGCTGCGCGGACCGAAGGCGGCGGCCGGAATGCCGTCGCGGCGTGTGCCGGACGTGTCCTGCGGAGGGGAGGCCCAGGCAGCGGTCTCCGCCCGGACCAGCGGATCGATGTCCTCCCGGTGCTCCGCGTCGCGCACCAGCCCGAGCACGGTATCCATGTGCCAGTCGCCCGGAACGGTCAGTCGGCAGCCCTCCAGAAGGGCAGCGCTCCTCAAGCCGTCCATGAGCGCGTCCGGCACCGGCTCGTCGTCGAACGGGAAGCGGCTGGTGTGCCGGCGCCGGAGAGCGTCGTGCAGGGCCGCCAGCCCGGAGTCCTCGTGCTCGGGCCCGTCGATGGACGCCGTCGCCAGCAGCCACGGTCGCGCCTCGTCGGGCAGCAACCGTACCCGCGCCCCGAGGCCGTGCCGGGCCGCGGACACGCGCAGGTTGAACAGGGCTGCCGCGCAACCGATGTGCAGGGCACGGTTGTTCGGGTCCGTACGCGTCATGGCGCGCTCCGGATCGCCGTACAGCTCGATGGTTCCGCTGCCGGAGCGGTACACGAAGGCCCACGGCTGGGCGTTGTGCATGGACGGGGCGGTGACGGCGTCACCGACGAGCTGGGCGACCGTCTCGGTGTCGATGCGTGATGCGGTCACGGGACTGGTCCTGTCTGTGGGGTCTCGGCTCGGTTGATCGGCTCTTCCAGGATCCACCGATCACAGCTGCTCCGGGGAGGGGCCGGGTGGCCCCATCGGGGACCGGACGGCTCCTCTCGCTGCTCAGCACCCGGCCGGGCCGGCCCGTGCCGGTACGTGATCAGTCGTGCGCGACGACGGCCACGGGAGCGGCCGCGTGGTGCAGGACCGCGTGGGCGACGGATCCCAGGTGCCTGCCGAGGGGAGAACGGCGCAGATGGCGGCCCACGACGACGAGGCCCGCGCCCCGGGAAGCGCGGACGAGATGGTCGCCCGCAGAGCCCATGAACACGCTGTGGCTGACGTCCACGTCCGGGAACTTGTGCCGCCACGGCAGCAGCATGTCGTCCACCATGTGCGTCACGCTCAAGCCGATGTCCCGCTCGTTGTCGGGGTCGAAGAAGGGAACGTAGTCGTAGGCGGGCGGCATCTTCCACCCGTGCACGGCCCGCAGCGCACAGTCGCGCCGTGAGGCCTCCTCGAAGGCGAAGGCGAGCACCCGGTCACACGCTTCGTGGATGTCCACTCCCACGACCACCTCGGAGCCGGCGCCGGTGCCGGGGCCGTCCGGATCGTCGGCGACCCTGACCAGGACGACCGGCGTATCGGTCGCGACCAGGGTGGACATGGCCACCGAGCCGACGAGGAAGCCGACCAGCCCGCCGAGGCCCCGAGATCCCAGGACCAGCAGCCCGGCCTCTCCGGCCTCGGCCGCGAGGGCGGCTGCCGGCCGGGCCGACAGGCACCGGGTGGTGATCTCCAGCCGGGGATGGCGGCGCTGCAGCTCCTGCGCCGCGTCCGTCAGGGCCTGGTCGGCCCAGCGGTCCACGTCATGGCGGCCCAGGCCCGGGAACACCGGGTCCAGGGGCCAGTCCACGGCGTGGACGAGCCGCAGCGGCACGTGCCTCAGGACGGCTTCCCGAGCGGCCCACCGGGCGGCTGCGCGGCTCTCGGCCGAGCCGTCGACTCCAACGGTCACGTGGTCCTTCATGGCGGGAACTCCGTTCGTGCGGGTCGGCGACGCCTGGTCACCACGGAAGCGCGTGGCGGCCTGGGCGAGCGGCCGGGGTGTCCTCGGTCCGGGTGTCGCCACCATCCGCCGGGGCCGGCCGCCGGGTGAAGGGCCGAACGGCCCCGTCCGCGGACCGTACGGGCCAGGAGAGCCGGGAGGGCAAGGCGGGACGGGACCGCGGTGGGCCGATGGGGACCTTTGGTCCCGATCGTGGTCCCGGGAGGCCCTCTCACAGGGGCATGGCCAGTGGCAGCGTGAGCGGTGTCCCTCGTCGGCTCCTCGGTTGGGAGGAATCGTGGAAAGCACATTCCGAACCCCGGACACCAGCTCCGTGGTCGTCGGCGTGGACGGTTCGGATTCGGCCCGTGCCGCCGCCTTGTGGGCAGCCGGAGAGGCCGTACGCCGCGACCGTCCTCTGCACATCGTCTACGGCAGCGACACCGACGGCAGAGCTCTCTACCTGTCGGTGGATACCATCGAACGGGTCCGCGTCAACGGCCGCCAACTCCTTGACGACACGGCGAAGGCCGTCAGGGACGAGCACCCCGGACTGCCCGTGACCACCGAATTCAGCCGGGCGAACGCCGTCGACAGCCTGCATCGGGCCGGCACTCTGCACGGCACGATCGTGGTGGGCAGCCGAGGCCTGGGCGGATTCAACTCCCTCATGCTCGGCTCGGTCGGCCTGGACGTCGCGGCAGCCGCCATGACCCCCGTCATCGTCGTCCGCGGCACCGGCGGGGCGGAGGAAACCGGCACGGTGCTCGCCGCCGTCCGTGACGAGCACGACCTCCCGCACGCCCGGTACGCCGCGCGCGAAGCCGAACTGCGCAAGGGAAGGCTCCGCCTTCTGCACGTGTGGAACGTGCTGCAGTCCGTCGGTGAAGTCGTCAGCATGCTCGACGGCGTCGGCGAGATCGCGGGCGTGCACGAAGAGGCCCTGCTGGCTGTCGCGGAAGCGGTCCGCGCCGAGTCTCCCGGTCTCGAGGTGCAGGCCGACGCCGAGAAGAGCGTCTCCGTGGCCGGGGTGCTGGTGGAAGCGTCCCGCCACGCCGACCTCCTCGTCATGGGCGGGCGCCGTGCCCCCAGTGGCCTCGGGATCGCCCGCACCCTGGGCAGGGCGACGCACAGCGTGCTGCACCACGCGCACTGCCCCGTCCTCCTCATCCCGCGGACCGGAACCGACTTCGGGAGCGGGTCATGACGGGCCCCCGGTCGAGGAACTGGCGCGGGCGGGCGAGCACACCCTGGCCGTCGTCGTGGGCCGCCGCGGGCGCGGTGGATGGCGCTTGGAAGGAATTCCGCTCCTGCCGGGGCTACGGTGAAGGAGGTGGCGTCCCACCCTGCCCGTCGGCCGGAGGTGTGGCATGTGCGCAGACGGCCGGCCCGCCCACGGGGGCATGCCGCGGCTGCGGCTGGACGAGCTGCTCGACGAGCTCCAGGTGCGGATCGACGAGGTCAGGGGCACCCGGGACCGGCTGAACGGGCTGCTCGAAGCCGTCATGTCGGTCGGCCGCGAGCTGGACCTGCCCCAGGTCCTGCGCGGCATCGTCGAGGCCGCCGTCGTCCTCGTGGACGCCGAGTACGGCGCACTCGGCGTCATCGGCGACGACCGGAAACTGGCCGAGTTCCTGCCCGTCGGCATCACGGACGAGATCCGTGCGCGGATCGGCGACCTGCCGTCCGGCCACGGCCTCCTCGGCGAACTGATCCGGCACCCGGAACCCCTGCGGCTGTCGGAACTCTCCGAGCACCCCGCCTCGTACGGCTTCCCGGACCACCACCCGCCGATGCACACCTTCCTCGGTGTCCCCATCCGGGTGCGCGACGAGGTCTTCGGCAACCTCTACCTCACCGAGAAGCGCGGCGGCGTCGAGTTCGACGCCGAGGACGAGGCGGTCGTGTCCACCCTCGCCGTCGCCGCCGGCATCGCCATCGAGAACGCCCGCCTCTTCGAGGAGGTCCGCCTGCGCGAGCGCTGGCTGGGGGCCAGCTCGGACATCACCAGCTCCCTCCTCTCGGGGGCCCCCGAGGACGAAGTCCTCGAAGGCATGCTGGACCGCGCCAAGGACATCACCAGCGCCGACATGGGTGTCTTCTACCTCATCGGCCCCACCGGGGAGCTGCGCGGCTCCATCGCCCTCGGGTACGCGGCCGAAGCCCACCGGGGCATCGTCCTGCCGAGCGCCACCGGCACCCTGGCCGAGGCGGCTCTGGCACGGGACGGGCTGGTCGTGGTCGCGGACGTGGAGGCCGACCCGCGCGTCACCGTCCAGCCGGAGCGGTGGACCGGGTTCGGGCCGGCCGTCGCGGTCACCGTCGGCACCAAGGAGCGGCTCAGCGGCATCCTGGTCCTGGCCAGGCGCCGCGGCCGCACAGGCTTCGCCACGGCCGAGGTCGCTTCGCTGCCGGGATTCGCCAATCAGGCGGCCCTGGCGCTCGAACTCGCCGACCGGCGCCGTGACGCCGAGCAGATGAGCCTGCTCGAAGACCACGACCGCATCGCCCGCGACCTGCACGACCTGGCCATCCAGCGTCTCTTCGCCACCGGCATGACCCTGCAGAGCGCCCAGCGGTTCGTGGACCATCCCGAGGCGGCCGAGCGTCTCACCCGCGCCGTGGACGACCTCGACGCCACCATCAAGATCATCCGGTCCACCATCTTCGGGCTCCGGGACCGTACGGCCGGCGGGCCGGCGCCCAAGCTGCGCTCCCGCACCGTCCAGGCCGTGGACGCCGCCGCCGAGGGCCTGGGATTCGCTCCCGCCTTGCGGATGGAGGGGCTGATCGACACCGACGTACCGCCTGCCGTCGCCGACGAAGTCCTCGCCGTTCTCGGGGAAGCCCTGACCAACGTCACCCGGCACGCCGAGGCCACCCGCGCGGAGGTGTCGGTCGTCGCCGAGGGCGGCGTCGTCACCGTCACGGTGACGGACGACGGGGTCGGCCTGCCCGAGGGTGGCCGACGCGGCGGGCTCCGCAATCTCGCCGAGCGCGCCGAACGGCTCGGCGGTCGCATGGAGGTCGCCTCGCCAGCGGCGAACGGGTCGGGTACCTGTCTCGAATGGCGGGTTCCGCTCGCCTCGCCGGCACCGTGACCGGCCTCGCCGGCGGCCACGCCCGGGCCTGATCTCCCCGCTTACAAGGAGCTGCCGCTGCCGTAGGGCGCGTACAGGTCGAGCAGGCGGACCCGCGCGGCCTGCAGCCGATGCGCGAGGACCTCTCCGACCCAGTGGCCGAGGGCCGAGCCGAACGCCGTGTCCGCATCGATCAGCGCGCGGACGCGCACCGCGTCGAACTCGTAGGCGCGGACGGGTGTCACGGCCTCGGCGGTCAGACGCCAGACGTACGGTTTGAACAGCCACGAGCAGCCGACCAGCTCGCCGGTTCCGAGGGTCTCGATGACCGCGGCGCGCCGACCGGGGACGTGAACGTCCAGGGTCACGGCGCCGGACCGGAGGATCCAGAACCGGTCCGCCTGGCCGCCCTCGCGGAAGAGACGGGTTCCCTCGTCGAGGTTGACCTCGCGGGCCAGTTCCATCAGTCGGGCCCGGCAGTCTGCGGGCAGCGCCGCCTTGAACCGGGTGGGGGACGGGATGGGCATGAGCGGCCTCCTGGTGTGAGCCCGCCTCCATTCTCCGCGCGTCGCCCTGTCCTCGCCACGGGCCCTGTGGGCACCGGACGGGGGCCGAACGGCCCGGGCCCGGACCGGCTGAGCCACAGAACCGCGACCCGGGGACCGGGCGGCTCGAGCCACGGCCTAGTGCCTCGACGTCGCCTCGCCATCGTGTCCTTGGCCGTGCACCTGGGCCGCGATGACGGCAGCCTGGACGCGCCGTTCGACGCCCAGCTTTCCCAGGAGCCGGGAGATGTGGTTCTTGACCGTCTTCTCCGAGAGGTAGAGCCGTTTCGCGATCTGCCGGTTGGTGAGGCCGTCGCCGATCAGTTCGAGGACGGCGCGCTCGCGTTCCGAGAGGGCAGCCAGGCGGGTGTCCTCGGGAGCTTTCGAGGCTTCCGGGGCCCGCAGGGAGCGCATCAGGCGGGCGGTGGTCGCAGGGTCGAGCATGGATTGGCCGGTGGCGACGGTGCGGACGGCGGAGACCAGGTCGGTCCCCTTGATCTGCTTCAGCACGTACCCGGCCGCCCCCGCCATGATCGCGTCCAGCAGGGCGTCCTCGTCGTCGAACGACGTCAGCATCAGGCAGGCAAGGCCGGGCATCCGGGAGCGCAGCTCCCGGCACACCGTGATCCCGTCACCGTCGGGGAGCCGGACATCGAGAACGGCGACGTCGGGGCGTAGGGCCGGCCCGCGGGCCAGGGCCTGATCCGCCGTGCCCGCCTCGCCCACGACGGTGATGTCCGCCTCGGCGTCGAGCAGGTCCCGCAGTCCCCGCCTGACCACCTCGTGATCGTCCAGCAGGAACACCTTGATGGGGGCCTCCGCGGAGGCGTTCGGTACGTCGGACATGTTCGCCGCCCGATCCGGGTCACGTCGCGTGCGCATGCTGCCACCCGAATTGTCTCAGGAGGGGCGAGATGCGCACTCGCTGAGCCGGGGGCGTGCGACCTTGGCCGGGCGTCGGTGGAAGCCGCGGGCCGACGGCCGGTAGCTACGCGGCTACACGGTGGCAGGGACGGCCCCGCCGAGCTCCATCCGGACGTCCACGACCCCCTCCACGGCGCGGATCGCCCGCGCCAGAAGAGGAACCAGGGCCCGGTCGCGCAGGGGTCCGCAGAGCGTGGCGATCCCGTCCTGCACCGAGAAGGCCGGGACCGTGCCGGGCGTGAGTTCGGCGAGCACGGCGCGGATCTCCTCCGCCAGCTCCTCGTCGGGGCGAAGGAAGACCTTCAGCAGATCGCTGCGGCTGACGACCCCCTCCAGCATGCCGATGCGGTTGACCACGGGGAGGTGCTTGACGCGCTCGCGGGCCATGATGCGGGCGGCCTCGGCGGCTGTGGCGTCCGGACGGACGGTGACCGCCGGGCTCGACATGAGCTCCTCGGCGAGCACGCCGCCGGCCTTGGCGGCTGCCTCCAGCTGGTCCGGCAGGGTGGGCTCCTCGCGGCGGAACTCTTCCTTGGGCAGAAGGTCCGCCTCGGAGACGACGCCGACCACGCGGCCCTCCCCTTCGAGGACGGGGAGGGCGCTGACCTTCCATTCGTGCATCAGTTCGACGATTTCCTTGTAGGACGCCTCACGGCCGATGGCGATGGCGGTGTGGGTCATGACGTCACTGACGGTGTAGCGCGATGCGGGCATGAGTGGCTCCTTCGCGGTGGTCGATGGGGATGCTGTTGCCGCCTCGGGCGCGCGCGGATGACCTCGGGGTGTCGACCTGCCCGGTCCGGGCACTGAAGCATCCGCCTCGGCAGGGCCCGGTGGGCCGGGCCGGGACCGACCGGCCCGGCCCCGGACGGGTGGTCTGGCCGGTCGGCGCCTGCTCAGTACGGCCAGGACCAGTCCGCGACCTCCGGCAGGTCGGTGCCGTGTACGCGGATCCAGTCGTGGTGGCGGATGCGCTGGTCGGTCATGGCCTGGCGCAGCCCTTCGGCGCGGCCCGCGAGGCCGGGGACGCGGTCGACGACGTCCATGACGAGCCGGTAGCGGTCCATGTCGTTGCGCACGACCATGTCGAACGGGGTCGTGGTGGTGCCGGACTCCTTGTAGCCGCGCACGTGCAGCTGGGCGTGGCCGGTCCGGCGGTAGGCGAGGCGATGGATGAGCCACGGGTAGCCGTGGTAGGCGAAGATCACCGGCTTGTCGGTGGTGAAGAGGGCGTTGTACTCGGTGTCGGTCATGCCGTGGGGGTGTTCCTCGTGGGGCATGAGCCGGGCGATGTCGACGACGTTGACGACGCGGACGGCGAGCGCGGGCAGGTGCTCGCGGAGCAGGGCGGCGGCGGCCAGTACCTCCATGGTGGGCACGTCGCCGGCGCAGGCGAGTACGACGTCCGGTTCGCGGGAGCCGTGGTCGGTGCCGGCCCACTCCCAGGCGCCGGCGCCGCGAGCCACGTGCGTGCGGGCCTCGTCGATCGGCAGCCAGTCGAAGCAGGGCTGCTTGCCGGCGACGATCACGTTGACCTGGTCGCGGCTGCGCAGGGCGTGATCGGCCACGGCGAGGAGGGTGTTGGCGTCCGGCGGCAGGTAGGCGCGTACGACCGCGGGGCTCTTGGTGAGCACGTGGTCCACGAAGCCGGGGTCCTGGTGGGAGAAGCCGTTGTTGTCCTGGCGCCAGACGTGCGAGGTGAGGAGGTAGTTGAGGGAGGCGATCGGTGCCCGCCAGGACAGCTCGCGGGAGGTCTTCAGCCATTTGATGTGCTGGCCGACCATGGAGTCGACGATGTGCGCGAAGGCCTCGTACGTGGAGAACAGCCCGTGGCGGCCGGTGAGCAGGTAGCCCTCCAGCCAGCCCTGGCAGACGTGTTCGGACAGGATCTCCATGACCCGGCCTTCGCGCGACAGGTGCCGGTCCGTGGGCTCGGTGATGCCCTGCCAGGCCTTGCCGGTGGCGTCGTACAGGTCGTCGAGGCGGTTGGAGGCGGTCTCGTCCGGTCCGACGACCCTGAAGTCCCGCCGGCCGGCCGTATCCCGCATGATCTGCGCGAGGAACCGCCCCAGGACGCGGGTCGGTTCGTGGAGGGTGCGGCCCGGTTTGTCGACGGGGACGGCGTGCGCGTCGAGATCGGGCATCGGGAGCGGGCGCAGCAGCCGGCCGCCGTTCGCGTACGGTACGGCGCCCAGGCGGCGCTCGCCCTCGGGGACGCACGCCAGTACCTGTGCCGTCGGGCGGCCGTCGATGTCGAAGAGTTCCTCGGGCCGGTACGAGCGCAGCCAGTCCTCCAGCTGCTTCAGGTGTGCCGCGTCCTCACGGACTCCTGCCAGCGGGACCTGGTGGGCGCGCCACGTGCCCTCGACCGGTTCGCCGTCGACGGTCGCCGGGCCGGTCCAGCCCTTGGGCGTGCGCAGCACGATCATCGGCCAGCGCGCGTACTCCCGGCCCGGGCCGGTGCCCGCCGTCCGCGCCTCCCGCTGGATGTCCGCGATGCGATCCAGGGCCTGGTCCATCGCGCGGGCCATGGACTGGTGCACCAGGGCGGGATCGCTACCGGTCACGTACAGCGGGTCGTGCCCGTAGCCGCGCAGCAGGTCGTCGAGCTCGTTCTCGGGGATCCGGGCCAGGACCGTCGGGTTGGCGATCTTGTAGCCGTTGAGGTGCAGGACGGGCAGGACCGCGCCGTCGTGGACCGGGTCGAGGAACTTGTTCGAGTGCCAGGACGCGGCCAGAGGTCCCGTCTCCGCCTCGCCGTCGCCGATGACGCAGGCGACCAGCAGGCCGGGGTGGTCGAATGCGGCGCCGTAGGCGTGGGAGAGGGCGTAGCCGAGCTCGCCGCCCTCGTGGACGGAGCCCGGGGTCTCGGGTGCCACGTGGCTGGGCACCCCGCCGGGGAAGGAGAACTGCCGGAACAGCTTGGCCTTGCCGTCGGCGTCGCGCGTGACGTCCGGGTAGGTCTGCGTGTACGTGCCCTCCAGCCAGGAGTTGGCCAGGACGGCGGGACCCCCGTGCCCCGGACCCCAGACGCACAGGGCCTCCAGCGCACGCTCCTTGATCACGCGGTTGAGGTGCGTGTGCACGAGGTTGAGGCCGGGGGAAGTGCCCCAGTGCCCGAGCAGCCGGGGCTTGATGTGCTCCGGCCGCAGCGACTCGGTCAGCAGGGGGTTGTCCATGAGGTAGATCTGGCCGACTGCCAGGTAGTTGGCGGCGCGCCAGTGGGCGTCCAGCTCCGAGATCGGGTACGCGGTCATTTCCGCTCCTCCGTGCGGCGGTCCGGGACGTTCGTCGACTGAGCCGATGCCGCCACACTGCGCCTCCTGGTCGATGGACGGCAGGGGATGACGGTCCCGCCGTGAGGGACTGTCGGCCCTTCTGCGCGTCTGCCCCCGACGGCGAAGGTGAACCCGGTGGCGCCGGTCCCCCCGGCCGGTGCCACCGCCGTCCCTGCCTGACCGACCCCGATGCCCAGGGCATCAGTACGGAGGACCGACCTGTGAAGCGCACCATTGTCGCCGGAGTGGACGGATCCCCGGAGAGCCGGGCCGCGGCCGACTGGGCCGCGCGGGAGGCCCTGCGGCGCGACATGCACCTGCGCGTGGTCCACGCCTGGCTGTGGCAGCCGCTCGGAGCCCCGATCGTCCAGGACCGCGACACCGAAGCGAGCCGGGCCCAGGACATCCTGGCGGAGGCAACGGCCGAACTGACCCACCGCCATCCGTCGTTGCCCCTGACCGCCGAGGTTCTCCAGGACACTCCCGTGCCCGCTCTGCTCGGCGCCGCCAAGGACGCGGAGATGCTGGTGCTCGGCACCCGCGGGCACGGCGTTGTCGCCGGCTTTCTGCTCGGCTCGTACGGGCAGCAGCTGATCGCGGCCGCCGAATGCCCCGTCGTGTCCGTGCGGGCCCGGCACGGCCGGCCGGTGGGCGGGCCCGAGGAGGGCGAGGTCGTCGTGGGCCAGCAGGGCGGGGGGGAGGAATCCGCCGGCGTACTGGGCTTCGCCTTCGAGGCGGCCGCCGTGCGCAAGGTACCGCTCCGTGCGGTGCGGGCCTGGAGCCTGCCGCCGGTCTACGGATACAGCCCGGGATCGATGTGGATCGCCGAGCAGTTCGGCGGTCTGGAGCCCTTCGAGAAGGCCGCGCTGGAGCAGGCGCTGGAGCCGTGGCGGCTGCGGTACCCGGAGGTGGAGGTGGTGGAGCAGGTCGACATGGGCAGTGGCGGCCACGTCCTGCTGTCCGCCGCGTCGGACGCCCAGCTGGTCGTCGTCGGGCGCCGGGTCCGTGAGTCCTCGGTGGGCGCACGCGTCGGCTCCGTGGCGCACGCCGTTCTGCACCACGCCGTCTGCCCCGTCGCCGTGGTCCCGCACTCCTGACCCGGTCGGGGTCAGGCGGAACGGCCGGGCACGCGACTGTACGGCGTGCCCGGCCGCGGACCTGTCCGCCTCCCGGAACCCCGGCGCGCCCGCCCGGCGGGCCGAACTCCCGCCGAGTGACCGTCAGCCGGTGCCGTCGGCGCGCCCGCCGCGAGACGGGGTCCGCTTCACGGGATCGTGACCGGGGGGCCGGCCGGTCGTTGAGATCTTGGCCGTCCGGCCGAGTCAGCCCGCAGCGAAGGTAGCGTTCCCGGTGTCGTCGCAGTCCAAGCCCTCCCTGTTGTTCCCCGGATCCCGGCCGGAGGCCGACCCCGGCAGCCCCCCCGTTTGCCGTGCACCCGAAGGTGTTCCGGGACGAACTGGTGAGGGCCGCCGAGTGGGTGGCGGACTACCTCGAGCAGCTGCCCGAGGGGCCGGTCACGCGGCCCGTGCCCGATGCGCACCGAAGGCTCCTGGCCACCGGATCGCTGCCCGAACACGGCCAGGGCCTGGGCGGACTGCTGGACTTCGTGGAGAAGTCCGTCGCTCCCTATCCGACCGGGAACGGCCATCCGGCGTTCTTCGCCTGGATCAACTCGCCCCCGTCACAGCCCGGGGTGATCGCGGAGCTGCTGGCCTGTGCGATCAACGCCACCTGCGGCATGGGTGAGCACGCCCTGATGGACCTGGAACGCGGAGTGGTGCGCGACCTGGCCGAGCTGGCGGGCCTGCCCGAGGCCGCGGGCGGGGTGTTGACCAGTGGTGGATCGATGGCGAACCTGCTGTGCTTGGCCACCGCCCGGCATTGGTTCCTCCAGCGGCACGGGGCGACCGACGGGCCCGCGTACGACCGGGCCCATGCCCGCCTGGTCGCCTACCACAGCGACCAGGCACACATGTCGGTGGCGAAGGCCGCCGCCGTCATCGGGCTGCCCGCGTGGCGGCTGCGCGCCGTGCCCACCACCGACGACCGCCGCATGGACGTCGCCGCGCTGCGCGCCGCCGTCGAACGCGACCGCGAGGCCGGCCTGCTTCCGTTCTGCGTCGTCTCCAATCTGGGCACCACCGCGAGCGGTGCCATCGACACACCGGCGCCGATCACCGGTCTGTGCCGGCAGTACGGCATGTGGCACCACGCCGACGGCGCGTGGGGCGGGCTCGGTGCGGTCCTTCCCGAACTGGCCGCCGCCTACCGGGGAATCGCCGATCTGGACTCCCTCACCGTCGACCCGCACAAGGCCCTGTCCGTCCCCGTCGGCTGCGGCGCGGCCCTGGTCGCCGATCCTGACGCACTCCGCGCGGCCTTCGCCTTCCGTGCCTCCTACCTGGACGGCGACCAGGAATGGCCCTGGCTGTCCGACTACACGGTCGAACTCACCCGCCCCGGTACCCGTGCCCTCACGCTCTGGGCCACCCTGCGCCACCTGGGCCGCTCCGGGGTCACCGCCCTCCTGAGCCACTACCAGGACCTCGCCCGCTACCTGCGCGACCGCATCCGCGACCATCCCGATCTGGACCTGTGTGACAGCGGCCCCCTGCCCGTGGTCTGCTTCCGCCTCCACACCACCCCCGAGCACGGCACCGCCTCCGCCTTCCACGCCGCGGTCGCGGCCAGGCTCCAACAACGAGGCCACGCCTACCTCGCCACCGTGGAACACCGGGGCGAAACCATCCTGCGCGCCTGCATCTGCAACCACCTGACCACCACTGCCGATCTCGACACCCTGCTCCACGAAGTCCTCACCTCCGCGCAGCACCTCGTCGGCACCCGGAACCAGTGACACCTAGTCGGCGGCCGGAAACGGGTGCTGACTCGGTGGTACCAGGGTGTGGCTGGCGATGACCGCGGCCTGGACGCGGCGTTCGACCCCGAGCTTGGTGAACAGCCGCGAGACGATGTTCTTGACGGTCTTCTCCGCGAGGTAGAGCTGCTTGCCGATCTCCCGGTTGGTGAGCCCCTCGCTGACCATGACGAGGATCTGCTTCTCGCGGTCGGTGAACCCGGGAAGGCCCGGGACCTGCTCCTCCTTCGGGGTGTCACCCCGCATGCGGGCCATCAGCCGCGCGGTCGCACCCGGGTCGAGCATCGACTGGCCGCCGGCCACCGTGCGGACGGCGGTCACCAGGTCGGTCCCGGTGATCTGCTTCAGCACGTAGCCGGAGGCCCCCGCCATCACGGCGTCCAGCAGGGCCTCCTCGTCGTCGAACGACGTCAGCATCAGGCAGGCGAGTTCGGGCATCCGGGAGCGCAGCTCGCGACAGACGCTCACCCCGTCGCCGTCCTGGAGCCGCACGTCCAGGACCGCCACCTGCGGGCGCAGCGCGGGGATCCGGATCAGCGCCTGCTCCGCGGTCCCTGCTTCACCGACGACGGTGATGTCCGCCTCGGCGTCCAGCAGGTCGTGCACCCCCCGGCGGACGACCTCGTGGTCGTCGAGCAGGAAGACCGTGATCGGTGTCTTCGTGGGGGAGGGGGCACCGCTGTCGGCCATGACGCAACTCCTTCTGTGGGTTCGTCCCGCGCGCACGAACACCGGCATCCTGCCCGCCCGCAGGGTCGAAAGGACAGGGCCGATCGGCCCTCATCGGGCGAGCGCTCCTTTCGCCGGAGCCGGGAGAAGAGGGACCTTCGGCCCTGCGGGAGGGGCGTGTGGTCCTTTCCGCAGGTGACGCAGGTGGGATGAGCTGATGCCGCACGGGGAACACCGCGACCCGAACCGAGGGCCGCTCGTCGCACGGAGGGGTCATGACGACCGCCTTGATCGACTTGAAGACCACGGCCCGCAACGCCGGCGGAGTGCGGATAGCGCTGGCCGGCGAGCTCGACTTCCATACCGCGGCACTGGTCGAGCCCGGCCTCGCTGATCTCCTCCGATCGGGTCACCGGAGCCTGGAGCTCGACCTGTCCGGCCTTACGTTCTGTGACAGCGGGGGCATCGATCTGCTCCTCCGTGTCGACCACAGGTGCCGCGCGCTGGGCACGAGGCTCCGCCTGCGTGACGTACCCCCGCTGATGGCCAAGTCGATGAGAATCCTTGGCGTCGACCGGGTGTTGCGACTCGTTGTCGCCTGAGCGCCACCCAGTCCGAATCCGAATCCGGACCCGAGGTGGGGACCATTCGGCCCTGGTGTCCCTGGTGACCGGGAGCGAGGCTGACACTCGTAAGCCGCGGGTGCGGATCGAGACCGGACGAAGGTGCGGACCATGGAGCAGGACGGCACACGGCGCCCTGACGCCCCGGTGGGCCGCCGGACGGCGAGCCGGCGCATGCAGGAGCTGGACAGGGCGGAGGCGCTCCGGCTCCTGGGAACGGTGTCCCTCGGGCGCATCGTCTTCACCCAGCAGGCGCTGCCCGCCGTTCGCCCCGTCAACCACCTCGTCGATGGCGAGGACGTCATCGTCCGCATCCACGACGGCGGAGCACTCGCCTCGCTCACGGCCCCTTCGGACGCCCCGGGGGTGGTCGTGGCCTACGAGGCGGACGTGATCGACCCCGTCACGCATCTCGGGTGGAGCGTCGTCGTCACCGGCTACGCCCGCCCGGTGGACGATGCCGACGAGGCGGACCGGTACGCGGTCCTGCTGAGTCCCTGGGTGGGACACCGCATGACCGGCGCCCTGCGGATCCGTCCTGACCTCGTCACCGGATTCCGGCTCGAGGCGGACCGCGCGGCGGGGTGCGCGCCGCACTGAGGAGGTCCGGGGATCCTGGGTGGGCGGGGACGGGCGAAGGTGTCCCCCCGCGCGTAACCGATGGGGCGGCGAATCGTTCCTTTCCATGTCGCAGATACACACCCGCGTCCCCCGCGGCATCAGCGGCGCGGAGGCCCCGGAAGGCACCATCGCCTTCCGGGGCCTCCGGGCTTTCCCGCAGACGGGGACGGATCCCTGGTGGGTCCCGTCCTCAGCACATCCCTACCGGCCGCCTGCGGAGGAAACGCCGCGGCGGACGGCAAGAGCCTCGTTCAGGAGTCACCCGCGGCGACGTCCAGCTGGGCGGTCTTGCTGTCCTCGTTGGCGGTGAAGTCGACCTCGATCGGAATGTCGCGGCCGGGCCGGGGCGCGCTCAGGGTCTTGGTGACCGGTGGCACCTGTGCGAGGTGCGGGTTCTCCTGCTCGACGTCTGCCGTGAGGGTGCCGACGCGCTCGCGGACGGTGGCCTCGTAGGCATCGACACCATCGGCATGGGCCACGCCTCCGGCCAGCAGGGCGGTGCCCGCGAGGAGGCCTGCCATTGCAGTCTTCTTGATCATGTGGTGATCAACGACGGCGGGACCCGCTGGTCACCCCTGCCGGACCCGGCGCCTCGGTCCGGCGTCGCCCGCGGCGGCCTTCGTCGGCCTGACGGCACGGTGCCGTCAGCGGTCCGTGGGCAGGGGGGCGCGCCACACGAGGCGGCTGCCGCCGTCGTCCGGGGTGTCGAGGGTGAAGGTTCCGCCCAGATCCAGGGCCCGTTCCTCGAGGTTGCGCAGGCCGCTGCGGCGGCCCTGGGCGGGGATGCCCTTGCCGTTGTCCGTGACGGTCAGCACGATCTCGCCCGGAGCCGCCTTGAGGGACACGCCGACCCGGGTCGCGTGCGCGTGGCGGGCGGCGTTGCTCAGGAGCTCGCCCAGGACCGCCATGACGTGGTCCGCCATCGGGGCGGGTACGTCGGTGTCGAGGAGTCCCTCCATGCTCAGGCGCGGCGGATGGCCGAGCGTGGTCGCCGCGTCGCCGACGGCCCGGGCTGCCCGGGCCCGCAGTCCGGGGGCGTTGTCGCGGTCCTTGGTGCGCAGCCCGAAGATGGTCGA
>NZ_JBSGXB010000081.1:0-25778 GCF_053609185.1 Streptomyces sp. NPDC054956
TCCTCGCGGAGGTGTTCGCGGCCGCGGGCGTGGACGAGGCCGCGCTCGTGGTTTCCTACCTCGCCGGCCGGCTGCCCCAGGGGCGGCCGGGGGTCGGCTGGCGCGCGCTCGCGCGGGAGGTGGAGCCGGCCGCCGAGCCGACCCTGACCGTGTCCGACGTCGACGCGGCCGTGACCCGGCTCGCCGCCGTGGCCGGGGCCGGCGCGCAGGCCGAGCGCCGCCGGATCCTGGACGGTCTGCTCGGCGCCGCCACCGAGGCGGAACAGCGGTTCCTGCGCAGCCTCGTCTCCGGAGAGGTCCGTCAGGGCGCGCTCGACGCCGTGGCCCTGGAGGGCGTGGCCGCCGCGGCCGGCGTGCCCGCCGCGGAGCTGCGCCGGGCCGCGATGCTCGACGGCTCCCTGCCCCGGGTGGCGGCAGCCGTCCTCGCCGACGGGGCGGCGGCCCTGCGCGAGGTGACGCTGCGCGTGGGGAGACCCGTACAGCCCATGCTGGCGAACACCGCCAAGTCGGTGGCAGAGGCGCTGGCCGCGCTCGGGCCGTGCGCGGTGGAGGAGAAGCTCGACGGGATCCGCGTGCAGGTCCACCGCGACGGGGACGACGTACGGGTCTACACGCGCTCCCTCGACGAGATCACCGACCGGCTCCCGGAGGTGACCGAGCTCGCCCGGTCGCTGCCGGGGGAGCGGTTCATCCTCGACGGGGAGGTCATCGGACGGTCCGCGGCGGACGGCAGGCCGGTGCCCTTCCAGGAGGTGGCGAGCCGGGTCGGCTCCCGGGTCGACGTCGAGGCGGCCCGGCGGACGCTCCCGGTGTCCCCGTACTTCTTCGACGTCCTGGCGGCGGGCGAGGACGTACTCCTCGACGCGCCGGTCCGCGAGCGGTACGAGGCCCTGGCCGCCCTGGTGCCCGAGGAGTGCCGGGTGCGCCGGCTCGTGGTCGGGGACCCGGAGGCGCAGGCGGCCGAAGCGGAGGAGTTCTGGGCGGAGACACTGCGCCGGGGCCACGAGGGCGTCATGGTCAAGGCCCTCGACTCCGCCTACGCGGCCGGCCGGCGCGGCAAACACTGGCTCAAGGTGAAACCGGTGCACACCCTGGACCTGGTCGTGCTCGCCGTCGAACGGGGCCACGGCCGGCGCACCGGCCTCCTGTCCAACCTGCACCTCGGCGCGCGGGCCGCCGACGGCACGTTCGCCATGCTCGGCAAGACCTTCAAAGGGCTCACGGACGAGATGCTGCGCTGGCAGACCGAACGGCTGGGCGAACTCGCCGTCGAGGACGACGGGTTCACCGTCAAGGTCCGCCCCGAACTGGTCGTGGAGATCGCCTACGACGGCCTGCAGCGCTCCCCGCGCTACCCGGCCGGGGTGGCCCTGCGCTTCGCGCGGGTCCTGCGCCACCGCCCCGACAAGCGGGCGGAGGAGGCGGATTCGGTGGAGACGGTGCTCGGGGAGCGGGACGGGGCCGCGGGCTCCGGCCAGGGATGATCCGGGGCCAAGTGCCCTCGGGGCCGCGGCCGGAGGCCCGTCGGCAGCGGGCCACGGCCCTGCTCGGAAGATCATCGATTCGGCGTGCCCGATACCCTGGCGGAATGACGATGCGCAAGACCGTTCATGTGAGTGTCGACGCGATGATCGAGGACCTCAGGGCACTCGTCGAGGTCGAGTCACCATCGCGCGACCCCGACGCCCTGGCGGCATCGGCCAAGGTGGTCGCCGCCGTCATCGAGAGCCGCCTCGGCGGACAGGCCGCCCTCGTCGAGAGCGAAGCCGGGCCGCACGTGCACTGGTCGGCCGGGGGCGAGCCCAAGGTGCTGGTGCTCGGCCACCACGACACGGTGTTCCCGCTCGGATCGGTCGAACGCCGGCCGTTCACCGTCCAGGACGGGCACGCCACCGGCCCCGGGGTCTTCGACATGCTCGGCGGACTGGTGCAGGCCGTGCACGGGCTGGCGACCCTCGACGACCTGTCCGGCGTCGAGATCCTGGTGACCGCCGACGAGGAGGTCGGCTCCCATTCCTCCAGGGCGCTCCTCGAAGAGCGGGCGCTGGCCTGCGGCGCGGTCCTCGTACTGGAGGGTGCCGCCGACGGCGGGGCCCTGAAGACCGGCCGCAAGGGCTGCGGCACCTTCCAGGTCTCCATCGCGGGCCGCGCCTCGCACGCGGGCCTGGAGCCCGCGGCCGGGGTCAACGCCCTGATCGAAGCGGCGCACCAGGTACTGGACATCGCGGCGCTGGGACGGCCCGGGATCGGCACGACCGTCACCCCGACCGTCGCGTCCGCGGGCACCCTGGACAACGTCGTCCCCGCGGAGGCGACCGTGATCGTCGACGTCCGCGTCGAATCGGACGCCGAGCGGGAGCGGATCGAGTCCGCCTTCGCCGCGCTGGCTCCGCACCTGGACGAGGCGCGGATCACGGTGGAAGGGGGGATCGGCAGGCCCCCGATGCCGGAGTCGGCCTCGGCGGAGCTCTTCGCCGTGGCGAAGCGGCTGCTCCCCGGCCTCGAGGGCAAGGCCGTCGGCGGTGGGAGCGACGGCAACTTCACGGCCGCGCTGGGCGTGGCGACGCTCGACGGCCTCGGAGCGGTGGGCGGCGGCGCCCACGCCGACCACGAGTACCTGGTGATCGATGCGATGGCCGAGCGGGCGAACCTCGTGGCGGGCCTGGTGGACGCGATCCAGAACGGCCGGAGCGCCGGGGGTGCCCGGAACGCCTGACGCGATGCGGAGAAGCAGAAGAGCGGCCCCGGCTCTTTTGCCTCAGAGGCAAGACGGATTGCCAGAGGGGTAAGGATCTGGCTCAATCGGGGCATGACAACCGGTCCTGCACCCGGCCCCGACGACGTGGCCGGCCCCGACGGCGCTGATGCCGCCCACGGTGACGAGCTGCCCACCGTGGCCCCGCAACTGCGTGACCTGCGGCGCCGTGCCGGGCTCACGCTCGAGGCCGCCGCCGCGAGGGCCCGGCTCTCGCCCGCGCACCTGTCGCGGCTGGAGACCGGGCGGCGCCAGCCCTCGCTGCCGCTGCTGCTCGGACTCGCCCGCACCTACGGTACGACGGTCTCGGAGCTGCTCGGGGAGACCCCGGCCGTCGCCGATCCCATCGTACGGGCCGGCGGTCCGGGTGCCCGAGAGGCCGACGGGTGGACGTACTGGCAGGCGGGCGGCTCCGGCCGCGGCATGCAGGCCCTGCGGGTGCACGTCCCCCACGGCCGCAGCCAGGGCGAGCTGGTGCGCGTACATCCCGGGGAGGAGTGGCTGTACGTCCTGAAGGGGCGGCTGAGGCTGCACCTGGGGGACGCGGAGCACCTGCTGGAGCAGGGGGACAGCGCGCACTTCGACTCGCTCACCCCGCACCGGATCGGCGCGGCCTCGGCGGCCGGGGCCGACCTGCTGTTCGTCCACACCCTGCTGCAGAGCAGCCTCGCCGGGCTGTGCCTCGGCGGCGGGTCCACCACGCACCACCGATAGCCGAGGAGCCGTACCCATGTCCCAGACAGAGCAGCAGCCCGAGGCGGCGGAAGCCCGGCCGGCGACCCTCATCGGGCGCATCGAGTCGAAGTTCCCGCGCGGTCTCGTCATCCGGCTCATCGCCTACTTGTTCGTAGGCCACCTCTTCGCGTTCTTCGTCTACCTGCTCTTCGTCCTGGGTGCGCAAAACCAGTGACAGCGGGCCGAAAATTCCGCACACGGCACTAGGAACCTACAGGTCCTGAAGCTACCCTCCGCGCATGATTTCCACGGTTGTCTGGGGTACCGGCAACGTCGGCCGTTTGGCCATCCGTGCCGTAGAGGCCCATCCGGCGCTGAAACTGGCCGCCGTCATCGTCCACAATCCCGAGAAGGTCGGCCGCGACGCAGGTGAACTCGGCGAGCTCGACTACGAAGTCGGGGTCGCGGCCACCGACGACATAGAAGCGGTCCTCGCCGCCCGTCCGCGGGCGGTCGTCTACGCGGCCTCCGGCGACATCCGCCCCGACGACGCCCTGGCCGACATCACGCGCGCGATCCGCAGCGGGGCCGTCGTCGTCAGCCCCGCCCTCTATCCGCTCTACGACCACCGCAACGCGCCACCGGAGTTCCGCGATCCGGTGGCCGCCGCGGTAGCGGAGGGCGGCGGCTCGCTCTTCGCCTCCGGCGTCGACCCCGGCTGGGGCAACGACGTGCTCCCGCTCCTGCTCAGCGGACTCGGCACCAGGATCGACGTCATCCGCTGCCAGGAGATATTCGACTACTCCACCTACGACCAGCCGGACTCGGTCCGCCTCCTCGTCGGCATGGGCCAGCCCATGGACTTCGAGCCGATGATGCTGATGCCGTCCATCCCGACCATGGTCTGGGGCGGACAGATACGGATGATGGCCCGCGCCCTGGGCGTCGAACTCGACGACATCCGCGAGACCGTGGACCGCCGCGCCCTCGACACCACCGTCACCACGCGGACGATGGGCGAGTTCGAGGCAGGCACCCAGGGGGCCATCCGCTTCGAGGTGCAGGGCATCGTCGAGGGCGAACCCCGCATCGTCATCGAGCACGTCACCCGCATCCACGCCTCCTGCGCCCCCGACTGGCCGACCCCGCCCGACGGCGGCGACGGCGCCCACCGGGTCATCATCGAGGGCCGCCCCCACATCGAGGTCACCATCGAAGCCACCGACGAGGGCGAGAACCGCTCCGCCGGCGGCAACGCCACCGCCGTCGGGCGCCTCGTCGGCGCCATCGACTGGCTGGTGGAGGCCGAACCGGGGCTCTACGACGCCCTGGACGTCCCCCTGCGCCCCGCCACCGGCAAGCTCGGAAGGAAACTGCCATGAGGATCGACGTCCCCGAAGGCCAGCACCCCATCGAGTACGTGTGGGGTGACCTGGTGCCCGGCATCGGGATGGCCGCCGCCAACTTCTCGCTGTCGGTGTACGCCCACACCACCCTGGGGCTGCGGGAGTTCGAGGCCGCCCGGCTGCGCGTCGCGCAGATCAACGGATGCATCTTCTGCCTGGACTGGCGGACCGACCGGGACGGGGAGAAGGTCGAGGAGGAGTTCCCCGAGGCCGTCACCGAGTGGCGCACCACGGACCGCTTCGACGAGCGCACCCGGCTGGCGGCCGAGTACGCGGAGCGGTACTGCCTCGACCACCACGGGCTGGACGAGGAGTTCTGGGAACGGATGACGGCGCACTACAGCCAGGTGGAGATCGTGGAGCTCACGATGAGCATCGGGTCGTGGCTGGCCTTCGGCCGGCTCAACCACGTGCTCGGCCTCGACAGCGTGTGCATGCTGCCCGGCCACTGAGCGGGGCGCACACGGAACCGGGGCCGTCGGTGAATCCGACGGCCCCGGCTCTTTGCACACCCACCACTCGTGGGTGCTACAGGTCGGTGGCGATGATCTTCTCGATGTTGCGCTCGGCGAGCGCGGTGATGGTGACGAAGGGGTTGACGCTGGTGTTGCCGGGGATCAGCGCTCCGTCGATGACGTACAGGCCGGTGTAGCCGTGCAGGCGGCCGTAGTTGTCGGTGGCCTTGTTCAGGACGGCGCCGCCCAGCGGGTGGTAGGTGAGGTGGTCGCCCCAGATCTTGTTGGTGCCGAAGAGGTCGGTCCGGTAGATCGTCCCCTCCTTCGAGTTGATCTTGTCGAAGATGGTCTTGGCCATGTCGATCGACGGCTGCTTCCAGGCTGTCTGCCAGTTCAGCTGGACCGCGCCCGAGGCCGCGTTGTACGTGAACTCCGCGCGGTTCGGGTTCTTCGTGATCGACAGGTAGAACGAGGCGTAGGTCTCGATGCCGGTCGGCAGCGGGGCCACCTCGGCGAAGGCTCCGCCCGCGTCCCAGTTGTCGATGCCGCCGCAGGGGATGGAGGCCTGCACCTTGCCGGTCGGGTCCCACATGTGGTTGGCCCGGCCGCACATGACGTTGCCGTTGTCGCCCCAGCCCTTGCCGATCTCGCCGTTCAGGTTGGGCAGCGCACCCGTGGCCTTCAGTTTCACGAGCAGCTTGCTGGTGCCGACGCTGCCGGCCGCGAAGAACACCTTGTCCGCGACGACGGTCTTGGTGCCGACGGTGTCGCCGGTGGTGTTGATCTGGTCGATGACGACCGTGTACCCGCCGCCGGCGGCCTGGGAGACCGAGGTCACCCTGTGCAGCGGCGAGATGGTGACCTTGCCGGTGGCCTTGGCCTGGGCGATGTAGGTCTGCTGGAGGGACTTCTTGCCGGCGTTGTTGCCGTAGAGGATCTCGCCGGCGACGGCCGACTTGGGGACGGTCCCGGCCGCCTCCTGCTTCATGTAGTTCCAGTCGTACACGTCGGGGACGAAGACGAAGGGGAACCCGGAGCGCTGGGCGTGCTTGCGGCCGACGCGGGCGAACTGGTAGCAGTCGACGGTGTCGAACCAGGCCGGGTCTATGAGACCGACCCCGAGCCCCGCGTTGGCGCGGGGGTAATAGGTGTTGTACATCTCGTCCGCGTCCACGGACGGGAGGATGGCGCCGAAGTTCGCGCGCTTCGGGGTGACCGCCATACCGCCGTTGACCAGGGAGCCGCCGCCGACGCCGCGGCCCTGGTAGACGATGATCCCGCCCATTTCCTCGGCGTCCAGGATGCCGGTGTAGCGCGGGACCTCCTTGTCGATGGGGAAGCCCAGGAAGTTGCTCAGGGGAGCCTTGGTCTTCGTGCGGAGCCAGTAGGCGCGGTAGTCCGGACTGGTCGTGTTGCAGAAGATCTTGCCGTCCGAGCCCGGGGTGTCCCAGGCCATGCCCATCTCGATCATGTGGACGTCCACGCCGGCCTGGGCGAGCCGCAGCGCGGCGACGGATCCGCCGTACCCGGTGCCGATCACCAGGGCCGGTACGTGTGCTCCGTTGTCGATGGGCCCGGCGGCGGTCGCACCGTCCGTGGCGGCCTGTGCCTGGGAGGGAGTGATCTGGCCCGCGAGGGCCATAGCTCCCAGAATGGAACCAGTTCTACCCAGGAATCCACGACGCGATACGCCGTTGGAGTACGTTTTGTGCAGGCCTTTGTCGCTCATGTGAGCTTCCTCACTCTAGGCGGAATGAGAACGAGTTCTACTGCCGAGTGCTTGTGAAGTCACTAGATACGTCGAGGTATCTTTCGCCGGTCGCGACGGTGGTGGACATCAACTCACCTGCGGTGGAACGGGGTTGAAGGTCCCATCGGACGCTGGGAATGACGACGGGCTGTGGATGGCCGGTGGCCCCGCAGTGACGGTCGAGTGGCGGGTGAAGATCCGGCCGCGGGCGGGTGGCCGCCCGAATCCGCCACGTCAGAAGTCGAACGCGTTACGGCGGGCCGCCCGTCCCGGGGGAGCCGGGAGCGCGGCGCACCCAGCCACTCCGTCGTGGCTGTGTTCCGCCGGGTCGGAGGCCGAAAAGCGGCAAACCGCAGGATGGGCCCATGATCGGTTCCGGAATCTTTTTACCTTCGCCGGGTGTTCCTGTTCGCCGCCCGCGGCGGTGTTACAGGCCCGGGGTGCTCCGCCCGGCGGCCTCGTGTACACAAGGGGAACTCTCGCGGCGGCCGGTCCGGACCAGGATCAGCGTCGAGGCCGCGGCCGCGAAGGCGCACCAGGTGGAGGCGAATTCGAGCCTCCACAGGGCCGTGCAGACGAGGGCTCCCGCGGCCATCAGCAGGCCGAGGAAGCGCAGCAGCCGGTCTCCGGAGATCAGCAGGGCGCCGAGCGTGGCGAACAGATAGCCCGCAAGAAACAGCGGCATCCACGGAACGTTCACGCCGTATCCGAGCGTGTGGCCGCGGACCTCCGCGTTCACCGGACGCGTGGCCAGGCAGTACGAGAGGTACGCGCCGGTGGCGATTCCGGCGGCCGCGGGCCACCTCAGCCGGGGCCGGAGCCCGGGCGGGGCGGCGAGCAGCACGGCGAGCGGCACCCATACCGGCAGCAAGGGCAGGGCGATCACGGCCCAGGCGGTGGTGGCCGGCCCGCAGCCCCCGTCGGAGTGCCAAACGGCGGCCTCGATCAGCTGGTGCGCGCCCAGCAGGACGGGGAGCGCGGCGAGGGGAAGGTCGCGGGCCCGTCGGGTGCGCGCCAGGCAGGCGATCCCGACGGCGGTGATGGCCGCCCCGGCAGTCAGATCGGCCGTCGCGCTCCAGCACATGGCGACCTCCAGCTCCCACGGTAGGCCGCTTCGATCCGGTCTGCCACGCCACGGATCCATGGAAGAATTCGACAGGACAGAGAAGATTTCTGCATGACCCTTGCTGGTTTCGCGCGCGGAGTCCTACTGTCCCGGCTATGCCCCCCAGAAGAGCCGTTCCAGGACGAGCCGTTCCCAGCAGAGCCGTTCCCGGCAGAGCCGTCCGCACGACAGCCGTCCGCACGAGAGCAGCCGCCGCGCTGGCGGCGATCACCGCGTCCACGCTCGGCCTCGGCGTACTCGGCGCCCTGGGCGCCGTCGCGGCCGAGGCCCGGCCCGCGGCCCCGGACCCGGCCAGGGCCCCGAACGTCACCCGGGCCGCCCTCGATCCCGCACTGGTCGAGGGCCGCGGGGCCCGCGTGGACTTCGCCGAGCAGGAGGCGGAGAACGCGGCCACCTCCGGCACGGTGATCGGCCCCGACCGCACCGCGTACTCCCTGCCCGCAGAGGCCTCCGGCCGCAAGGCGGTGAAACTGCTGCCCGGCCAGTACGTGGAGTTCACCCTGCCCGCGGACGCCGACGCGCTCACCGTCCGCTACAGCCTTCCGGACGCCCCGGCCGGCGGCGGGATCACCGCCCCGCTCGACGTCACCGTGAACGGCACGAACCGCCGTTCCATGACGCTGACCTCCCAGTACTCCTGGCTGTACAACCAGTACCCGTTCAGCAACGACCCCCGTGCCGAACTGCTGCACCCCGACTGGTGGATCACCGAGTGCGGCTGCGTGCCGGCCGCCACGACACCGGCCCCGGTCATCGCCAAGCCGTTCCGTCCCACCCACATGTACGACGAGCAGCGCCTGCTCCTGGGCCGCACCCACCGGGCCGGCGACAAGGTCAGACTGACCGTCCCGGCCGGGAGCCCCGCCGCCTGGACCGTGATCGACCTGCTCGACTCGCAGCGCGTCGGCGTCCCGCACGTGGAGACGGCCGCCGCCAACGCCCTGCTCTTCGGCGCCGATCCGACCGGCCGCCGCGACTCCGCCGACGCCATCGACCGGGCCGTCGCCTTCGCCAAACGCCACCGGCTCCCCGTGTACCTGCCGCCGGGCACCTACCAGGTGGGCCGCCACATCGTCGTGGACGAGGTCACCATCACCGGCGCGGGCAGCTGGTACACCACCGTGAAGGGCAAGGGCGTCGGGTTCTACGGCAAGGAGGCCGCCGACGGCGGCAGCCGCAACGTCCACCTCTCCCGGTTCGCCATCGAGGGAGACGTCCGCGAACGGGTCGACACCGACCAGGTCAACGGCGTCGGCGGAGCCATGAGCGACTCCACCGTCGACTCCCTGTACATCCACCACACCAAGGTGGGGCTCTGGTTCGACGGTCCGATGAGCAACGTGAAGGTCACCCGCAACGTCATCACCGACCAGATCGCCGACGGCCTCAACTTCCACACCGGCGTCACGGACTCCCTCGTCCAGGACAACTTCGTCCGCAACACCGGCGACGACGGCCTCGCCCTGTGGGCGGAGAGGACCGCGAACGCCCGCAACACCTTCGACCACAACACCGTGCAGAGCCCGACCCTGGCCAACGGCATCGCGGTCTACGGCGGCGCCGACACCACCGTCAGCGCCAACCTCGTCGCCGACCCGGTCCGCGAGGGCAGCGCCCTGCACGTCGGATCGCGCTTCGGCGCCGAGCCCTTCACCGGCGGTCTGCGGATCGCCGGCAACACCACCGCGCGCGCGGGCACGTACGAGCTGAACTGGAACATCGGGCTCGGTGCCATCTGGTTCTACGCCCTGGACCGGAGCATCGACGGTGCCGACATCCAGGTCACCGGAAACGACTTCCTCGACAGCACCTACAACGCCGTGATGCTGGTCAGCGACTGGCCGGTGAAGGACAAGGTGCGCATCGAGAACGTCCACTTCAAGGACGTCCGGGTCGACGGCACCGGCACCTCCGTGGTCAGCGCGCGGGCGGCCGGCTCGGCGAGCTTCGAGAACGTGGACGCCCGGGGCGTCGGGGCCGTCGGCGTCAACAACTGCGGCTCCTTCAACTTCCCCGCCACCGGCTCGGAGTTCACCCTCGTCGACCGAGGGGGCAACGACGGCGGCGGTACGACGGGCCCCTGCTTCGCCGGCTGGGAACTGCCCAACACCATCACCTGCGACGACCGCCCGCCGGTCGTCGTCCCGCCGGCGCCGAGCCCCTGGTAGAGCTCCGGCCCGGCGAAGAGGTCACCGCTGCGCCGCTCCCGGGGGTTCGAGCGGCGGAGCGGTGACCGCGCAGTTCGTACGGCACTGCGGGTGGCAGGCCCCGCGCGCGGGGGAGCGTACGGTCGCCCACGCCACGGCGGAGCCGGCCACCAGCACCCCCGCGCACCAGGGCATCGCCCGCCCGAAGGCCGCGTCGAAGGCGCCGGCCGAGCGGTAGGAGTCCGGTCCCATCCCGGCCAGCAGCGGCAGCGCGGCCACCGCGAGCAGCCCGGCGGCCCGCGCGGCGGCGTTGTTGATGCCGCTGGCCAGGCCCGCCCGGCCGGGGTCCACCGAGGACAGGACGGTCGCCGTCAGCGGGGCCACCAGGGTCACCATGCCCATGCCCATCACGACCAGCGCCGGCAGCACGTCCCGTACGTACGAGGCCTCCGGGCCCACCCGGAGCATCAGCAGCATCCCCGCGGCGCACAGCAGCGGGCCCACGGTCAGCGGGATCCGCGGGCCGATCCGCTCGCCGAGCTCCGCGGAGCGGGCCGACAGCAGCAGCATGAGCGCGGTGGTCGGCAGCAGGGCGGCCCCGGCGGCCAGGGCGGAGTAGCCGCAGACCACCTGGAGCTGGAGCACCACGAGGAAGAAGAACCCGCCGAAGGCCGCGTACACGCACAGGGTGACCAGGTTGACGGCCGTGAACTGGCGCGAGGCGAAGATCCCCGGCGGCACCATCGGGTCGGCCCGCCGCCGCTCGGCCAGGACGAAGACCGCGGCCAGCAGTACACCGGCGACGGCCGCGACCGGAACCAGGACGGAGCCGGTTCCGGCCTCGATCAGCGCATAGGTCAGCAGTGCGAGCGAGGCCGCCCCGAGCACGGCCCCGGCCACGTCGAACCGCCCGTGCGCCTGCGGATCCCGCGACTCCGGTACGTGCCGCAGCGCCACCGGGACGCACAGCGCGGCGACCGGCACGTTCAGCAGGAACACCCAGCGCCAGCCCGGCCCGTCGACCAGCCACCCGCCCAGGAACGGGCCCACGGCCGCGCCCACCCCGCCGAGCCCCGACCACAGTCCCACCGCACGGGCCCGGTCGTCGGGATGGATCGAGGCCTGGATCAGCGCGAGCGAGCCGGGTGTCAGCAGGGCGCCGCCGATGCCCTGCAGGGCGCGCGCCGAGATGAGCACCCCGGCGCTCGGCGCGATTCCGCAGATCAGCGAGCCCGCCGCGAACCACACCACTCCGAGCACGAAGATCCGGCGCCGCCCGAACCGGTCGCCGAGGGCCCCGCCGACCAGGATCAGCCCGGCGAGGGTCAGCAGATACGCGTTGACCGTCCACTGGAGCACGGCCAGATCGGCGCCGAGGTCCCGCCCGATGCGCGGGAGGGCGACGTTGACCACGGTCGAGTCGAGCAGCGCCATGGCGGACCCGAGCACGGTGGTCAGCACGATCCACCGGCCCTGGGCGGTAGCGAGCCGTACCCCGGGGGACCCGGGCGACGCTGCGGCGTCGGTCATCCCCCCAGGCTGGCCCGCGCTGGCCCGAAGGGCCACCCGGCGGAGCGGGCGAGCGGGCCCGCGACCGTCCGGTACGGCTCATTAGGCCCTCTTGTACTGGGCATGACACCTCCCGCACCATGGCCCGCGCACGTCACGCACACCCTTTCCGCACGACCTGCACACGGCGTACGAGGAGACCACACGTGGCACAACGCGACAGCCGACGAACCTCAGGATCGCCCTTACCCGCACGCTCCCGCTCGCGATTACGACCCGCGCGCGCCGCCCTCGCCGCGCTCGCCGCGGCCCTGCTCCTGCCCGTCGGCGCGGGGGTCGCCGCCGCCGCCCCGGACCCCGCCCCCACCCCGGGCGCAGTGGCCGAACGCAAGATCGAGCCGAGCCTGCGCGCCCAGCTCGACGGCTCCGCCAAGGCCGTCTTCTGGGTCTACCTCGACAGCGCGGCCGACCTCACCGACGCAGGCAGGCAGCAGACGCGCGCGGCGAAGGCCGAAACGGTACTGCGGCTCAAGAAGGACCACGCGCAGCGCACCCAGACCGAGGTGCTCAAAGCCCTCGACGGAGCGCAGGCCGAGTACACCTCGTACTGGATCGTGAACGCGGTCCGCGTCGTCGGCACCGAGAAGCTCGCCGGTGCCCTCGCCCAGCGCCCCGAGGTCTCCCGGATCGACGCCGACGACAAGGTCGTCCTGCCCAAGCCGGCGGACGGCACGCGCGAGCGGACCGCCCCCGACGCCGTCGAGTGGAACATCGACCGCATCAAGGCACCGCAGGTGTGGGACCAGCTCGGCGTGCGCGGCGAGGGCATCGTCGTCGCCAACATCGACAGCGGCGTCGATTACACGCACCCGGCCGTCGCGGGCCAGTACCGCGGCAGGAACGCGGACGGGAGCTACGACCACAACTACAACTGGTTCGACCCCGCCGGCGTGTGCCCCACCGCGGCCCCGTGCGACAACAACGACCACGGAACGCACACCATGGGCACCATGGTCGGCGACGACGGCGGCGCCAACAAGATCGGTGTCGCCCCCGGCGCCAAGTGGATCGCCGCCAAGGGCTGCGAGACGAACTCCTGCTCCGAGGCCTCCCTGCTCGCCGCGGGCCAGTGGATCGTCGCGCCGACCGACCTGCACGGCCAGAACCCGCGCCCGGACCTGGCCCCGCACGTGGTCAACAACTCCTGGGGCAGCACGCAGCACGACGAGTGGTACCGGCAGATCGTCGACACCTGGCGCGCCGCCGGCATCTTCCCGGCCTTCTCCAACGGGAACGCCGGCCCCGGCTGCTCCACCAGCGGATCGCCCGGTGACTACGCGAGCTCCTACAGCTCCGGCGCCTTCGACATCAACGGCGCGATCGCCTCGTTCTCCTCGCGCGGCGCGGGCCCCGGCGGGATCGTCAAGCCGAACATCGCGGCCCCCGGCGTGAACGTGCGCTCCTCCGTCCCCGGCGGCGGATACGAGTCCTTCTCCGGCACCTCCATGGCCTCGCCGCACACGGCCGCGACCGTGGCCCTGCTCTGGTCGGCCGCGCCCGCGCTCGAAGGCGACGTCGCGCAGACCGAGGCGCTGCTGGACGGCACCGCGCAGGACAGCGACAGCAGCCAGTGCGGCGGTACCGCCGCCGACAACAACGTCTTCGGCGAGGGCAAGCTCGACGCGCTCGCCGCCGTCACCGCCGCCCCGCGCGGTGCGGTCGGCGCCCTCGGCGGCACCGTGCGCGCCGCCGCCGGTCAACCCCTCGCCGGCGTGAAGGTCGTCGCCCACGGCCCGATCGACCGCACGGCGACCACCGCGGCCGACGGAACGTACCGCTTCCCCGCCCTGTCCGTGGGCGAATACGCGCTGACCGCCTCGAAGTTCGGCTACGGGCAGCAGGGCGCGACCGTGGCGGTCACCGAGAACGGCACCGCCACCGGCGACCTCACCCTCACCGAGGCGGCCTCCGGGAAGGTCACCGGCACGGTCGCCTCGGCCACCGGCCCGCTGGCCGGCGCCGCCGTCACCGTCGCCGACACCCCGGTGACCGCGACCACCGACGCACAGGGCCGCTTCGAGGTCACCCTGCCGCACGGCACGTACGACGTGAACGCCAGCCACCCCTCCCGCTGCCTCACCGGCGGCACGGCCAAGCTCACCGTCGCCGGGGACACCACCGTCGCGGTGAACCTCCCCGAACGCACCGACGGCTACGGCTACGCCTGCGCGGCCTCGAACGGCAGCCCCTACCGGGCGGGGGACCGGCAGCTCGCGCTGACCGGCGACAACACCACCGAGCGCGTCGACCTGCCCTTCCCGCTGCCGCTGTACGGCAGGACGTACGGGCAGGCCTGGATCGGCACGAACGGCACCGTCAGCTTCGGCGGCAACAACACCGGCGACATCAACGGGGACATCCCGAGCGCGGCCACGCCCAACGCGGCGCTGTACCCGTTCTGGGACGACCTGGTCGTCGGCGCCGCCGGCAGCGGGTCCGGCGTCTTCACCTCGGTCACCGGCACCGCACCGCACCGCAGTTACGTCATCGAGTGGCGCGAGGTGTCCCACTGGTCGGCGCAGTCCGACAAGTTCTCCTTCTCCGCGGCGGTCGGCGAGGACGGCTCCGTGCGGTACTCCTACAAGGGGACCGGCGGCACCGGCATCAAGGGCGGCTCCACGGCCACGGTCGGCGTGGAGAACGCGACCGGCACCGACGCCTTCAAGTACTCGTTCAACACGGCCGTCATCACGGACGGGCTGTCCATCGGCTTCCGCACCACCAAGAGCGGTGTGGTGGCGGGCCGGGTGCTCGACGCGAACGACGGCAACGGCGTCGCCGGGGCCACGGTGACCGTCGGCACGGGCGCCACGGCCGTCTCGGCCACCACGGCCGCGGACGGCGGGTACGTGGTCCAGAGCCCGTCGGGAGCGCGGGAACTCGCGCTGACCGCCGCGCAGTACGAGCCTGCGGCGGCCACCGTGGACGTCAAGGCGGCCGACGTCACCGAGGTGACGCGGTCCCTCCGCACGGGCAAGGTGACACCGTCGAAGCCGGCGGTGGAGATCGTCCTACCGCCCGGCCAGAAGCGGACGCGGACCCTCGACCTCACCAACCCGGGCCTCGGCACGGCCTTCGCCGCGGCCGAGGACGCGGCCTGGCTGTCGGTCACCCCGGGCTCGGGGGACCTCCCCACGGGCGGCAAGGCCCCGCTCACCCTGTCGGTGGACAGCACCGGCCTGGCTCCGGGCACCGTCCTCACGGCCGACCTGAAGATCACGTCGGCGAGCGGCCGCACCCCGGTGCTCACCGTTCCCGTCAAGCTCGTGGTCCCGCGCTACCAGACGGCCCTGGACGCGGGCTCCACGAGCGCGAGCACGGACTCGCTGGGCGACGGCTGGTCCCCGGACCGCAAGTACACGGCGGGCTCGTACGGGTACCAGGGCAACAGCTCGGTCCAGTCCACCAGCCGCACCATCGCGGGCACGGACGACCAGAAGCTGCTGCGCAGCGCCCGTGAGGGCATGTACGAGTACCGCTTCGACAACGTCCCGAACGGCACCTACACCGTGGAACTGGGCTTCGCGGAGCTCTCCTCCACCCGGCCGAACAAGCGCGTCTTCGACGTACTGGCGGAGGGCACCCAGGTCCTGCCCTCCCTGGACATCTCCCTGGAGGCGGGCACCTACACGGCCCTGACCCGCACGTACACGGTCAAGGTCACCGACGGAGTCCTCAACATCCGCTTCGTCACGCACACCGGCTTCGGCAAACCCCTGCTGAACTCCCTGCGCGTGACGGACCGCCCGGACAAGAGCTGACCCCTGGCGGTGGCCTGACTCCGTCCTGACGGGCGGGGCGCCCTCGGGCGCCCCGCCCGTTCCCGTCACCCCTTGCGCTGCCGGTCGCCGCCCTGCTTACCGGTGGTGATCCGGAACTCCGCGTCCAACTTGCGCACCAGCGCCCCGCCGTCCCCCTGGGGCCCGTGGTCCGCGACCCGGTCGAGGAAGCCGAGCAGGCCCTCGCGGACCCCGGCCAGCAGGGGCTTCACCTCCTCGCGGCGCAGCTCCAGGGCCTTGGTCCGGGGGCCGATCACCCGCACCCGGATCCGGTCGCCGGGGAGGAAGGCCACCTCGGTGCCCGGATCGTGGCCGAGCCAGTCCGGGGACTGGCCCCGGGCGAGGCTCTCCCAGTCCCGCCAGCTCTCCAGGCCGAAGCAGCAGCCGGGCGGTACGACGACCCCGGTCGCGGGGTCGCTCAACAGCAGCCCGCCGGGCGCGATCAGGCACTCGGCGTCGGCCAGACCGCCGCTGGCCCGGGAGATGCTCGCGAGGGCGGCCGTCACCTCGGCCCGGGTGAGCGCGTCGGACAGGACCAGGAGGTCGCCCGCGTCGGAGACCTCCAGGACGGGCTGCATGAGGATCATCGGAGGAACTCCCGGTCGTGCGGGGCGAAGGAGACGAGGGGGGCCGCCGCGCGCAGGACCACGTCCAGGGCGCGCCGAGGGTCACAGGCGTACGTGCCGCTCGCCCACGCGGCGTTGGCCTCGATCACCGACCAACGGCCGTCGGCGAGGCCCACGTCGACCACGATCGCCGACGGGAGGGTGGCGAACGGCAGGCCGGCCCCGAAGGCGAGCGCGTCGGCCGAGGCGGGGCCCAGGCTCAGGCGGCCGTCCTCGGCGTAGCGGCTCGCCGTGTGGACGGCCCCGTCCAGCAGGAACAGCCGGTGCTCCGCCGTGAACCGGACCACGTCGCTGACCAGCACCGGCGTTCCCGGGTCCACCGCGTCCGGTCCCGGCAGGCGGGAGCCGTCCGCGTAGACCAGGGCCGGGATGCCCTTGTCGTTCGGGGACTTCACGAAGACCGGCCGGCGCAGCGCGTACGCCTCGCGGATCGGCATCAGGGTGATCTCCCGCCCGGTGAACTCCCGGGGCAGCCGCGCCAGCCAGTCGGACGGCGCCTCCAGCACCCCGATCCCGAGCGCGGGCGCCACGGCGTCCGCGAAGCTCGGACCGGCGTGCAGATGCGCCGCCCGCAGCCCTTCGGGTACGTCGAAGCCGTCCAGGCGTACGGTGTCGAGCCCGCGCTCGTGCGCCGCGTCCCGGATGCGGGCGGCGGACGCGGTGAGGCGGGGCGGGAGCAGCAGGGTCATGCGGTGATCCTGCCGAACGGCCGGGCCGGCGTCATCCGGATTACGCGGGGTCAGGCTCCGCTCCGGCGGTACTGGTCCACGACGACGGTGACGGGGCCGTCGGCGGCCGCCTCGACCAGTCGCACGATCGCTATCTCGGCGCGGTCCGGACTGCGCACGCAGAACGGCCGTGCCTTCGCCGGCGTGGTGAGGGGCAGGGCGGTGGCCGGTCGGATCCCGATGCCGTGAACGCAGGCGTCGACCGTGAGTTCCCCGGAGTCGGCCACGAAGGCGTCCGACTCCTCGGACTTCACGAACGCCTGGCCTTCGCGCGCCAGGTACCAGGCGGCCGTGTCCGCCGGCACCACCTTGCCCGCCTTCAGGTCGAACTCGTAGCCGGAGTCGGGAGCGGTGAGCTCGGCCTTCGCGTAGCCCGGTACGTAGGCGGGCGCGGAGGGCGGGGCCGAGGCCGGGGGCCGGGGGGTTTCGGTGGCGGGGCCCCCGCCGGTGTCCGCCGCGTCCCCCACGGGCGCGTCCCCGTAGGACCCGTCCAGGTAGTACACGGCCCCGCCGCAGGCCAGCACGGTGGCGGCCACCGCCAGGGCCACCGCGGGCAGACGCCGGCGCCGGCCGCGCCCGCGCGTACGGCGGTCGGGGACGGGCGCGGGTACCGGACCTGCCGGTGCGGCCGGCGCCGGAGGCTGGATCCGCGTGGGCACGGGTACGGGCGTACCGGGCCCGGGGGTGGCCGGGGCGGAGCCCGGGGAGCCGTCCGCCGGTCCGTGGTGCGCGGTCGCCGTCCTGGTCGCCTGGAGCGGGACAGGGAGCTGCGCGGGCCACCCGGCGTCCCCCCGGGCGCCGGCCTCGCCCCGGCCGCCGACCTCCTCCCGGACCGGCCCGGGCAGCCAGCCCTCGGTGAACTCCGAGCGCGGGCCCACCAAGGGGTGCCCGTGCACGTACGAGATCAGCTCGACGGTCGCGGGACGGTCCTCGGGGCGCTTGGCCAGGCACCAGGAGACCAGGTCGTGCAGGTCACGGGGGACCCGGGTGAGGTCGGGGAGCTCGTGGACCACCCGGTACAGGGCGCTGGACTCCGGCCCGTTCCCGAAGGGCGCGACCCCGCCCGCCACGTACGCGGCCAGCGTCCCCAGCGCGAAGACGTCGGTGGCCGGCGTCGCCGCGTGGCCCAGCGCCTGCTCGGGCGCCATGAACGCCGCCGTGCCGACCCGCAGGCCCGTACCGGTGAGCGCGGCGGCGTCCGCCGCGCGCGCGATGCCGAAGTCGATCACCCGGGGGCCGTCGTCGGCGATCAGCACGTTGGCCGGCTTCAGGTCGCGGTGGACCACGCCCGCCCGGTGGATGGCCTGGAGCGCCTCGGCTATGCCCGCGACGAGCAGCAGGACCGTGCGCACCGGCAACGGCCCGTGCCGCCGCACCACCTCGTGCAGCGAGGGGCCGGGCACGTAGGCCGTGGCGAGCCACGGCGTGCGGTCGTCGACCCCGGAATCGACCACCTGGGCCGTGAACAGGCCGTGTATCCGTCGGGCGCTGGCCACCTCCTGGGCGAACCGCTCGCGGAACTCCGGATCGGCGGCGAACTCGCCGCGCACGGCCTTCAGCGCGATCGGGCGTCCGCCGGGCGTGTAGGCCAGGTAGACCACCCCCATGCCGCCCGCGCCGAGCCGGGCGTGCAGGCGGTACCCGCCGATCTCGTGAGGATCGTCGGCGGACAGCGCCGTACGGGTGGGCTGTGCGCCGGAATGCTGCTCGGGCATGCGGTGGCTCTTTCAACGATGCGGCAATGACCTGCGCGCATCGTGCCGCTAACTGAAGTTTCAGTCAATCTTCGGCCAAGGGGAGACTTGCGAGACCGGAGGGGTTCAGCGGTGACCGCCCGTGGAGATTCGTCGGTGTGCTCGCCCGGGAGTGGGCGCAATGGAGAGGGGAAGTTGACTGAATATTCAGTCAGTGCCAGAGTGGCGACACGTGGCCGTGCCGCCGACTCCTGCGTACCGGCCGTTCGCGGTGCGAGAGCGCACCCTTGTGACAGGGGCCCGGGACCGTCGGCCCGCGCCACGCCTCCCGTGCCCGCCCTGGCCGGACGCCGTCGTTCCGCCAGTCACGATCGGAGTTCCCCGTGTCCCACCTTCCCCCCACCCGTCGGACCGCCCTCCAAGCCCTCGCCGGTCTCGGCGCCCTCGCCTTCGGCGCCGTCGCCTGCGGCACCTCCGAGACCGCCGACCGCGCCAGCGCCCCCGCCGGCTCCCCCCAGCCGTCCCCGGCCGGCGGCGAACGCCGCCTCGGCGCCGAATGGGAGAGCCACGTCCGCACCTTCATGGCCTGGCCCGCGCTGGACGCCGTCTGGATGGAAGACCTGCGCTCCGTACGCGAGGACATCGCACGGATCGCCCGGGCCGTCGGGGAGTACGAGGCGGTCGTCATGATGGCCCGGCCCGAGCAGGTGGACGCGGCGCAGCGGGCGTGCGGCTCCCAGGTCGAGGTGATCCCGCTGGCCGTCGACGACCTGTGGGCCCGCGACACCGTTCCCGTCTTCGTGGAGGAGGGCGGCAAGGTCGTCGGCGTCGACTTCAACTTCAACGGCTGGGGCAAGAAGCAGGAGCACAAGAACGACTCCCAGGTCGGGCGCCTCCTGCTGGAGAAGTACGGGATCCCCCGGGTCCAGGCTCCGCTGACCGCCGAGGGAGGCTCCTTCGAGACCGACGGCGAGGGCACCCTGCTGGTCACCGAGAGCTCGATCGTCAACGACAACCGCAACCGGGGCAAGAACCGGGACACGATCGAGGCGGAGCTCAAGCAGACCCTGGGCGTCGAGAAGGTGGTCTGGCTGGCCGGCGTACGCGGTCAGGACATCACCGACGCGCACGTGGACAGCCTCGTACGCTTCACCGCCCCCGGTGTGGTCCTGCTGGACAAGGCGCACCCGAGCACCCCGGCGGACTCCTGGTCGCGCTCCGCCGACCAGGCGAAGTCGGTCCTGTCGAAGGCGACGGACGCCCGCGGCCGGCGCTTCGAGGTCATCGACCTGCCGCAGCCCGATCTGAACAAGATCACGGGCAAGGGTGACGACTTCGTGTCCACCTACGCCAACTTCTACGTGGCCAACGGCGCGGTCTTCATGCCCAGGTTCGGGGACGCCCAGGCCGACGACCGGGCCCGCGGCATCCTGCGGGAGCACTTCCCCAAGCGGGAGGTCGTCATGGTCGCGATCGACACGATCGCCTCGGGCGGCGGCGGCATCCACTGCTCGACCCACGACGAGCCGGGCAAGCCCGCGGCCTGACCGCGGCCCGACCGCGCCGCACCGCCGCTCGTCCGCACCGCACCACAGCCCGACCGCACCGCACCACCGGAGCCGCCGTGTCCCAGTCCCGTCGCCACTCACCCGCGCGCCGCGTCCACCTGCTGCCGGCCCTGGTCGTGCTCGCCGTCGTGGCGGCGGTCACGGTGGGGGCCTGGCTCCAGTTCGGTGAACGCCAGGCCCTGGACACCGTGTCCACCGCGGGCCGGGAAGATCCCGACCGGGTGGACGTCGAGGCGACGGTCCAGCGCGTCGACGCCGCCGGACGGGAGCTGGTGCTGCGCGTCCTGGTCACGCCCAGGGGGGCGCTGGCCGAGGCGGGCGGGGTCTCGCCCGTCGAGGACCTCACCCTCCAGACGTCGACGGCCACCCGCGGGGACCTGGTCTTCAAGGCCCACCAGCGCATCTCCACCCTGGACGTGCCGGTCGCCCTGACGGGTGGCTCCATCACCGACTACCCGTTCGACTCCTACGAGGCGGCCGTCGAGTTCGGTGCGGTGCTGGGCGGCGACAAGGTCCCGGTCCGCGTCCGCTTCTCCAACAACGACGTGCTCTTCTCGTCCACGGTGGACGCCTCGGAGGCCGGCGGCGTCGCCGTCCTCGACGTCGGACTGACGCGGTCCAACAGCGTGCTCGTCTTCGCGGTCTTCATGATGATCGCGATGTGGGCGCTCGCCGTGTCCGTCCTGATCGGCGGATGGTTCCTCGTCACCCGCCGCAAGGGGCTCACCTGGCCCGCCCTCGGCTGGATGGCCGCCACCCTGTTCGCCCTGGCGGCCTTCCGCAACACCGCCCCCGGCACGCCGCCGATCGGCTGCCTGCTCGACTACCTCGCCTTCCTCTGGGCGGAGACGGTCATCGCGTTCTGCCTGATCACCGTCGTGGTCGCGGGCATCCGCGCGGAGCCGCGCACCGATCCGCCGGAGGGGGCGGACGCCGCTCCGGTGACCGCGGCCTCCCCGTGAGGGTGCGGGGGCATTCGGGTGGCGGGCGGCGACCGGCCCGCGCGACGCGCGCGGCGGGGCCCGGGAGGCGCCGTACCGTGGCTGACCATGACGCTCCAGAGCGACCGGGCCGGGCAGGCCGAGCAGAGCGGGCCGCACACCCCGCACGCGCCGACCGGACCGCACGGGCCGGGCGGGGAAGCCGACCGGATCCGGGCCCTCGTACGGGACTCCGACCCCGGGGCGGCGTGGGCGGTCGGCGGTCCGGACGGCGCGGACGCGGCGGCCGAAGGCGCGGTGGGAGCCGACGGTCCCGGGCCGGGGCCCGGAGCGGAAGCCGAGGCCGGAGCAGAAGCCGGAGTCGGAGCCGGGGGCGCGGTCGTCGGTGACCTCGACGTCGACGGGCTGGCGGGCGTGCTGGCCGTGTGGCCCGTCATCGGAATCCTCGTGGACGCGGGGGAGCTGCGGCTGCACACCCCGCTCACCGCGTACGGGGCCGGCGGCGAACTGCCCGCCGGGACCACCGCGCACCAGCTGCTCACCCACGGCACCGGACCGTCGCCCGCCCTCGTCGGACTGGCCGAGCGGCTCTGCGGCGGACCCCTCGCCGGGTTGGCCGCGGACCGGGTCTGGGGCCCCCTCGGCATGACCCGGACCCGTTTCGCCGCCGACGGCACCCTGCGGGCGAGCCTCACCGACCTCGCCCGGTTCCTGAGCCACCTCCTCGCCCCGGCGGGCGGCCCCGTCAGCCCGGCCTGGACGGCCCAGTCGCTGCGCATCCGCACCGGCGAGCTCACCCCGGCCCGCGGCCTCCTCTGGCACCCGGCCCCGCACGGAGCCTGGTCGTACGGCGACGGCCCCGCCCTGTGGGTCTCCCCGCGCCGGCAGCGCTGGGCGGCCCTCCTGCCCACCACCCCGTCGGCCCGGCTCCGTACCGCCTTCCGCGACACCGTATTCGGCTGAACTGCCGTGCGCTGAAACGGCGTTGTACCCTCGGGGCACCATGAGGAGAACACGTCGGAAGGACCGTGGGGCCCCCGGTCCGCAGAGCCCCTGGGACGAGATCGTCCCCGGCCTCTGGATGGGCGGCCACTACTGGACCGACCCCGCCGGAGAGCTGTGTCCGGTCGTCGTCGGCGCCGAGTTCGACCTCGTCGTCAGCCTCTTCACCCGTGCGGGCCACGGCCCCGACCCGCACGTGGAACACCTCGTCGGCGAGATGCCGGACGCCCCGCTCACGGGCGCGCAGCTGCGTACCGTACAGAGGCTCGCCGGGGCGGTCCGCAGTGCTCTCGACTCCGGACGGACGATCCTGGTCCGCTGCCATTCCGGTTACAACCGTTCGGGGCTCGTCGTCGCCCAGTGCCTCGTCGACGGCGGCCTCGCCCCGGACGCCGCGGTGGGCCTCGTCCGTCGCAAGCGCTCTCCCTGGGCCCTGCACAACGGGACCTTCACCGACTATCTGGCCGCCGGTCTGGACGTCGCCGCCCTGCTCGTCGACCTCGACCCGGCCTCCGGCCCCGCATCCGGGCCGGTATCGGGGCCCGGCCCCCTGGCGTAGTCCTCGGAGCGCGGACCCGGGGTGCTCGACGTACGGTGAGCGCGAGATCACCGACCGTCGAATCCCGGCTGCGAGGAGGTACACGGATGCGCCCGGTCCACGAGACCGCCCCCGAGACGCCAAGCCGTCCAGGCACCCTCGTCCGGGCGGCCGCCGGATGACCGCCCCGGCCTCGCCGGCTTCCTCGGCGGCCTCCGCCTCCCCGGCGGCCGGATCCGCCCGGGTGCGCCGGGCCGCGAGCGTCCGGTTCGCCGCCACCCACACCCTGCCCGTCCTCGTACGGGGCTTCGTGAGCGCCCGCCCCCGCGCGGCCCGGGGACACACCGCGACCGGCCGGCCCCGCTGGTCCGCGGCGACCCTGCGGGCCCTGCGCGCCCGGCACGGCGGAGCGCCCGTACTCGTCCGGGGGCTGACCGGCGCCGTCCTGCTCGTCCTCGACCCGCAGGACGTACGGCAGTTCTACGCCGAACCCGCCGGCACCCTCGCCCCCGCCCCGGACCCGGCGGACGGCTGCGCCCACGCCGGGCTGCGTGCGGAGCGGCGGGCGGTGGACGACTCCGTCCTCGCCGCCGGCCTGCCCGTGCACCCCTCGTGCGGGCCGTTCCTCTCGGTGCTCGCCGAGGAGGCCCGTCGCCTGACCGCCGGGGGCACCCTCGAACTCGCCCGCACCCGCCACGCGGTGGCCCGCGCGGCCCGCCGCATCGTCCTGGGCGACGCGGCGGCCGAGGACGCGGAACTCACCCGCCGGCTCGGACGTTTCCACCACAAGGCTGGCGCGCGCATCGCCGCGTACGCCGATCTCGCGGAGCCGCACACCCTCGTGGGGCGGGCCCGCCGCCATGCCGATCCCACCGGCGGCATCGACCCCGCCGGGCAGGTCAGGCACTGGCTGGCGGCCTTCGACCTCGTCCCCGGCGTCCTGCTGCGCACCCTGCTCCTGCTCGGCGCCCACCCGGCCGAACAGGAAGCGGTCGCCGCCGAGGCGCGGGCGGCCGGCACCGGCCGGGGCGCGCTGCCCCGGATGCGGGCCTGCGTCAGGGAGGCGCTGCGGCTGTACCCGGCCGTCCCCGACCTGATACGCGTCACCCGGACCGAGACCGAGTGGCGGGGCGTGCACCACCCCGCCGGGACCTGCGTGGTGCTCCCCGCCCTGTTCCACCAGCGCGACCCCGAGCACGTACCCGCCGCGCACGTCTTCGTACCGGGCCGGTGGGCTTCGAGCGAGGCGGAGCGGGACATCCGGATGGCCCCCTTCGGCCACGGAGGCGGACGCTGCCCCGGCGAGCAACTGGGGCTGCTGGTCACCGCCGCGCTCTGCGCCGAGGTGCTGCGCGGACACCGGGTCCAGGCCGTCCGGCCCGTGCTCGACCCGCTCGGGCCACTGCCCGGCGTGCTGGATCCGCAGGGCATCCGGCTCCGGCTCACCCGCCGCTGAACCGCGCCGCCCTCGCCGCCCGTCCTCGGCCCGGCCTGCTCCGCCCGCCCCGCCCGCTCCGCCCGCACCTTCTGCCCCGCCCGCACCACTCACCCCTTGCGACACCCACCCGACGTCCGTCCGACCCGACGAGGAATCCATGTCCGACGCCGCGCCTTCCGCGACCACGGGGTCCACCGCCCCGGACGCAGACCCGGACGCCGATCAACTGGGCGCCCTGTGCCGGGAGCTGGCCGAGGCGGCCGACGCCGTCGGCGAAGCCGCCCACTACGCCTCCCGGCTGGCCCTCGGCTCCCGGCTGCCGGTCACCGCCCTGGTCCGCGGCAGCCGCCGCCGTACTGCCTGGCGCACACTGCTGCGCACCCTCGCCGACCCCGCCGGACTCGGCTGGGCCCCGCGCGGCCGGGGATTCGCCAAGGCGGGCTGGCTCGCCGGGGTACTCGCCGGCCGGGAGAGCCTCGCCGTCAGCCTCGCGGTCTGCGGCCTCAAGGGCAGGATCCGGGTCGCGTGCACGCGCAACCCGGGGATGCCCGCGGACCCGGCCGCCGCCGAGGTGTTCAAGGCCGTCGAGGAGGACCGGCAGGCCGACGCCGTCCGGGAGTTCCGCGAGCTCATGGGCCGACAGGGCGCCGGACCCGCCTTCGCCCTGCTGAACCCGTCGTTCGCCGACATCCTGGCCTGGAGCGCGCTGACCGACGACAACCCCTTCAACGACCACGCCGGCTGGCAGGTCGCCACCGGCCGGGCCGTGACCGCCGAACCGCTCCTGGGACTCGGCGCCGCCTTCCGGGCCTTCTTCGACCGGAGCCCCGCCTGGGCCGATCCCGACCCCGGCCTCCTCGCGGAGCTGGACACCAGCGGCACCCCGGCCGGGTACGGGCGCAACGCCGAGCGGATCGCCGCGGTCGGCGGCGCGGTGCTGCTCCAGTCGGTCACCGGCCCGGACGGCACCGAGCGGTGCGTGGTCCAACTCGCCGGCCCACCGCAGGAGTCCGGCCGCACGGGACCCCCGTACGCCGAGGGCCACGACGCCCGGCACGCCGCCTACGAGCGCACCGTGGCCGCGACCGTACGGCGCCTCGTGCCCTCGGGAACCGAAATCGCCCTGGTCGGCCGGGGCCCGGGCGGTCTCGCGGCCGAACGGCTGGCCGCGAGCCGTGACTTCACCACCGTCTATCCGGTGGTCCGGGTGTGCCACGGCGCGGGGTCCGGGGCGGAAGTGCTCGCGGAGTTCCTGGGCCGGGTCACCGCGAGCCATCTCGTCGGCGTGCCCGGCGTCCCCGACGCCTTCGCCCCGGGGAGCCACCGGTGACCGAACTCCGCCAACCCGCCCCGGCCGACGGCCTGCGCGCCCATTCGGAGGCCCTGCGTTCGCACGCCGAACGCCTGCGCCGCGCCGCGGGCGACCTGCGCTGGCAGGGCCCCCGGGCCGACGCGCTGCGCGCCGAGGTGGCCGGGCTCGCCGACCGCTGCGTCACGGCGGCGGGCGGCTTCGACCTGGCGGCGGCCCAACTCGCCCCACACGGACCGTCGGAGCGGCCATGACCCCCGGCCCCGCCGGGT